>JACRQA010000011.1 GCA_016222915.1 Nitrospirota bacterium
ATGCCGGTTCATCAATAGGGGACTGAAGCCGGATAACAAGTTTTTTATTTATATAGCGTATGCTGTGATAGCGGCTATAGAACTGGTTGATACTCTTGACTGCCGCATCGATAGAATCAACGCATTCAAAGAGCTTGAAATCGCGCTCAATAATATACCCTTCCGATAAAAGCTCTTCCCTTAAGAACTTAAGCCATCTCGACCAGTAAGTGCCGCCCGGTTCATCAACCAGCACAAGCGGCAGAGGATCATGCTTACCGGTCTGCAATAGCGTAAGCGTTTCCATGGCCTCATCCAAGGTGCCAAACCCACCGGGGAACAGCGCGACCGCGTCTGCTTCCTTGAGAAAAGCCACCTTCCGGTTGAAAAAGTATTTATACGTTATAAGGCGCGGGTTCCCGACCAGCACCGGGTTCGGTTTTTGCTCAAAGGGAAGCAGGATATTGACTCCGAAAGACTTCTCAGGTCCGGCCCCTTCATTCACGGCATGCATTATGCCGGAACCGCCCCCGGTTATGACCATGTAACCGGAATCAGCGAGCTTCTTTCCGAAAAGACGCGCCATTTCGTATATAGGCTCATCAGGGTCTGTCCGTGCAGAGCCGAACACGGTGACTTTTCTGGTACCCCGGTACGGGCCGAATATCTTGCCTGTAAACCGCATCTCCTTCATCGTGGAATTCATAAGTCTGAGATGGGCCCTGTCGTTTTTTTCCCTGCCGGCCTTAAGCGCCGCTATAATCATTTCACGCACAAGTTCGGGATAATCGATATCATCAACCATTCCGATCAACCGGTCAATGGCCTTATCTACCTCGCCTTCAGTCCTCTTGAAATAAAAGTCATTCATGAGATATTTCCTCTTTGTATCTTTTCTGTCCGATAATCCGGGATATGAACTGTTCGGTCAATTAGATTTTGCTCTTCTGATTAATTTATCGGATTATAATATCAGTTTCTTGATGAGTTAGGGAAATAGATGACTATTAATGCGGGGAATACAAGCGGGCTTATTTCAGGGCAGAAAGCATTTCATTGTATTGAGAGGGCTGTTTTAAAATTTCCATACCCATTCTGTAGGTCAAGCCATGGATCGGGGTCTTATTAATATGCACCCACTTTACTACGCAATTCAGGCATGCCGTGCTTCCTGAGGGATTATTGACCGTTAAATCGACTACTGCTTCAGGTATGAAAGGGGCGCTGCTTTGCCCGGAGGCGGTTATCAGATGCAGACCATGCTCACAAATATTCTCAATGAATCCGGAACTGCTCACTCCGTCAGCAGTGAGCTTAACGTCCAGGCTCACATTTGTTCTTTTTGAACGCCTTTTTTCCATTTAAACAGTCCCTCCTATTCTCAAAAAGGGGACCCACTTTTTCATGCCATGAAACAATTTGATAAAAAAATAAATGTTCGGAATGCAGCATCCCCTAATTTTTAATGCTTCAAGCATATCATGTTATGATTACTGCGTCAACATAAACATATAAATGCTGCTATAGAGGCCGTCTGTGGAATTTTTGACTTACTATTTTGAAACGTCATTAAAAAAAGTTTGTATCTGCCCGTCCGTCACACGCTATTTCGATTTTCCTGAAGAATTCATCCGAGCGCAGGCTTAATTCCTGCATTATCTCCTGTTCAGCTCTCAGCCAGTCGCCGAACTCATCGCCGCATCCGTTTTTCCTCTGCTGGGACAACTCATGGGCCCATGAAGTTCTTCTCCATAGTTCATATGCATTGTTCTTACGTAAAAGACTTACCGTAAAATACATAATAAAATAACCGGTTGTCAAGAAAAATTTCAGGTCCTCAACTCCTTTTTTCCCTTACTCAAAATTAACAATGGTACTAGCCGGAATGAATGAGCATCACCAAAAGCCATTCCCTATTCTTTAGAATTCCGTCCTGCTTTTGATATACTTCAAAGAGAAAAATTTCATATGAGGTTTCAGCGCAATGAAAGAATTTAATGTAACTCAGGATGAAAAGGGAGACTGGATCGTTACAAGCGACAAGATCCCAGGGTTCATCGCCAGAGGGAAATCCCAGCAGGAGGCCGTTGAAAAAATGATAAAGGCCTTCAGAATGTACTACCCCTGCGGTGAATGCAAAGACAAATGACTGCGTTAAGCGCGTTTAAAGCTCAGGCTGAATGCCCGGCTATTACCTGCTCAATAACGTTCGACCACACATCATATCCCATCCTGCTCAGATGGACCCCGTCAGCAAGCAAATACTCCATGACCGGCCTGCCTTTTGTATCAACAAACCTGCTGTATATATCCAAATATCCCGCACCCGTATCCTGAGCAAGTTTTTTTAAAGCTCCATTCACATGGCAAACCGATTCATTTGATATAAAGTCTATGAGGACGGGAAGGAGGCTATTGATAAATATCTTCGCGCCCGGATAAGAAGCAGACAGTCTCTCGATGATTGTCCTGTAGAAGTCAATGAACCCGGTGTCGCCCATCGCGACATTGTTTATCCCTGACATAATAAATATCATGTCTGCTTCGGGACAAACTTCCTTCACCCTGAGGACCCTTGAAAGCAGCCCTTCGACCGGTTCCCCGGCCATGCCGAGGTCCGCAATCTTATGGTCAGGGAACCTCTCCTGCCAGTCAAAGTATTCTATTAATGAATCACCCAGAAAAAGAACTCTCATAACGCTCCAAGATACCTTTACAGCGGAATTATGTCAAGCATGAGTCTGCACAATACGACCGTTCCAACATTTTGAATCGACTTCTTTTTATTATATAATCCCTTATATAGTCATGGTCCGGGATTCTTACATATGCAAAAAAATATTTTTTTTATTGTTCCATTAATCATCGTTCTTTACTCCTGCGCAGGGGCATTGATCAGCCGGGATGCACGAATCGAGTTTGAACAGGGACTGGCATTATTTGATCAGGGCAGATATGAAGAGGCTGTCCCGCGTTTTCAAAAGGCATCAGTGCTGGGACCCAGGTATACGGAAGCCTATGTATACCTCGGAAGGTCATACCTCAATCTGGGCAAGTGGGCAGAGGCCATTGCCCCGCTGAGGACTGCATACAGGCTTGCTCCTGAAGAGACCAGAAAAGAAGCGGTCAATTTTCTCCTGGACGCGCTGATCGGCGGAGCGCTTTCCGAGTTTAAAAAAGAGAACTACACATCTTCAACCAGCTATCTGAAAGAGGCCCTCGGGGTTGACCCTCTATCGGATACGGCAAGAAATGAGCTTGTTAAATCCCTTATTGCTCTTGGTGGGAAACTTGTGTCCGAAGGCAGGTCTTCAGAAGCTGTCACTGCGTTTTCAGAGGCGGTTGAAATTGCCCCGAAAAACCTCGATGCATATCTGGGACTTGCCAGGGCGTTTCTTAAAACCGGAGATTATGCAAGCGCCATGCACATCGTTAATGACGCAGTAAAGAAAATCGCCACAAGCGATGTGGAGCGCGCGGCGTTCTGGGATTTGGTCAGAGAGAATTAAGCCGTCAGTACCCTAAAAATAAAAATGTGACCCAAAGGCTGTGTATTCGATGTTCTTTTCGTGGAACTGGCCGTTGGGGGAATTCCCGTTGAAATATTCGACCATAAAATTAATTTTATTCCAGAGGGTGTGTTCGCTTTCAATCTTTACGCCTGCGGCAAGAGAAATCCCACTATGCCAGTCGTTCTCCTGCCTGTTTTTGATATCGATTCCCGCTATGGGTCTAAGAGATCCGTTGAAATATGTCCGGGTACACCTGAATTCAAATCCATATTGAGTCATCCAGCGCTTAAGATCTTTGGGGTCCGGGCTGAATATATAATCGATCCCCGCATATACGCGGTAAGCGCGGCTGATATCATATGACAGTTTTCCCTGCACCGCCTCATAACTCAGATTCGACCGCTTCACCTGATTATGAAGCAGGTACTCGTCCCCGATATGGGAGCTGCTGTGGTAAATGCTGAAAAGTCCCGACCATGCTTCTCTGCGGTAGTATAATGCGACACCGCCGCTAAAATCCTCGTTGATGAGGTCCCAGGAATCGGTGTCCAGATCGTGAATGATAAACCCCGCTGCCGGGACCCCTACCTGCCATTTCCCATTGAAAGGCCCGTCACCTTTATAAATAGCGAGGGTCTCTCCGTAACTGGCCGCAAAGACGCTGCCGAATTCACCGTTGTCCGTATAATATTGATAACCTATCGAAAAGTGCGGCCAGCGAGGGTCCGCTATCAGAGGATCAAATATTTTTTCCTTTGTAGATCCCGGTTCTTTATTCGGGTCATCCCATTTCACTTCTGCTTTTTCCCGCTCAACCCTGTGGCTATCGGCAGAAACATCTTTTGGCGCTAACTGACTTACACCCAGAATCTCGACACGTTCAACCCCCTTGATCTTTAATAGAACAGTGATCAGTTTCCCGCTGTCAACGCCGGCAAGCTCCCCGGCATTTAAATAAATAACTCCGTCCGTTACAGTCAAAGAAGCGGGAGATGTATGGAATTCCCTTTCGAGCACAGACGAGGCATATCCCCTGATGTAATTGTCGTCGATTGAAGCGGAATATGAGGTTGCGGCAAGCACAAGAACCACAGGGACCAGAAGCAAGGCATGTAACATACTTAAATATTTTTTCATTCCGTCTTTCATAATTTAATATATATCAGCGGCCTTTCTCAATCGAACTTTTTTCAAAGTCCTGAAGAAGGGGTCTTCATTCTGAAACAGACGAAGTATTTTACACGGCAGCACAATCTCAGTCAAATCTTCCTGAAACTCCGGCCTTCATATTGACTTTGAGGCAAGATGTCATTCCCGGAACTGTTCTTAATGTGTCGCTATGCCGCCGGAAACGATAAACGCCATAATATCACCGCTGTCGGCAGCCAGCGGGGTAATCCGATCTCTTGGCACGACTATTAAATGACCTGCAAAACTATAAGACAACGGAAGATATACTGCCACTTTATCCGCAAGTCCTAAATGGTCCAGACTCTGCCGTGTCACAAATCCAAGCGCCTGAATGTTGTCTGTTTGAGACAAAGCAACGAGCACAGGTTTGTTAAAACTCTTCTTATCGTCGACAAACGCCACTATCAGGTCTTTAACAGAGGTATAGATCATTTTTACAAAAGGCAGCTGCGCAAACAAATTGTCCATCAGACCAACCAGCTTCCTGGCGATGAAATTCGACGAGATAAAACCAACTACTGTTATGGTCACTATGGTAAGCAAAAAACCCATCCCCGGTATTTGAAATTCATAGATACTGTCGATCTTTTTAAATACGGCATAGATCACATAGATAGTCGCAACCAACGGCAGCAATACCAGAAGCCCCTCAAGAAAATACCTGGTAAGTCTCTTCATATATATGTCCTCCTGTTAAATTAATAATCCGTTTTAACTACAATGATTTCATGCCCGCAGCCCATGTCATTATCCTATGAATTTACAGGCCGGAAGCTTGTTATACTCTACCATAATTCTATACAATCAATACGTATGAAAAACCTGGTACTGAAAATCGACCGCCCTGCCTTCGGGGGCCAATTTATAGCAAGACATGAGGGGAAAGTTGTAATGGTAAGGGGCCAGGTCCTGCCTGGAGAGACCGTCGAGGTTGCCGTTGAGGAAGAAAAGAGAGATTACCTCGCAGCGTCGGCAGTTAAAGTATTGGAAGCATCCCCCTTAAGGATAGCGCCGCAGTGCGAACACTTCGGCGTATGCGGCGGGTGCAGTTTCCAGCACGTGCCTTACGAGCTACAGGTAAGTTTAAAGGAGGAAATCTTCAGGGACTGCTTAAGAAGGATAGCCGGTATAGAAGTAGAACTCGCTGACTCCATTGAAAGCGAGGACCCGTGGAATTACAGGCAGAGGGGCCAGTTCAAGATCTCAGACGAAGGCTTCGGCCTGCATAAAAAAGGCACGAATGAAGTGGTCCATACAGCCAAATGCCTCATAATGGACAATGCCATCAACGCATA
The DNA here is from genome assembly GCA_016222915.1 of Nitrospirota bacterium. GTDB lineage: Bacteria > Nitrospirota > Thermodesulfovibrionia > UBA6902 > UBA6902 > UBA6902. The sequence goes on from JACRQA010000011.1 coordinate 5,978, forward strand.
CGTTCAACGCGCAAACAAGCTGGTGCAGGAGAGACGCATCAAAGAATTTCACATTACCAGCGGTGACACTCTCACGGCCCAGATAATCACCAGGAGAAACGCCATGTCTCCGCCTGACGCCGAAGAAGTGGCATCACAGCTCATAGATGCCGGGCTTTCCGGGCTTATGATGTTGATAGGTGACAACCCCCCGCTTAGCTTCGGAAAGGCTTATATCACGACCGGCCTGCTCCATTATAAATACACCCTGTCGCCGCCTAGCTTCATACAGGCCAACTGGAGGCTCAACCAGTCAGTCGTCAAAATCATCCGCGATGCGCTCCAGTCTTTAAAAGGCAAAAAGGTCCTGGATCTTTATGCGGGTGCCGGGAATTTTTCCATCCCTCTTGCCGGGGAAGCAGAGGTCACAGCCGTTGAGGGGAACCCGTATGCCATAGAAGACGGCATGAGGAACGTGGAAATCAACGATATAAGAAACTGCGCGTTCATTCGCTCCACTGCTGAAAAGTTCCGGCCGGCCGATCATTTCGATATTGTGATACTCGATCCCCCTCGGCCAGGTTTATCACACAAGGTGATGATAAAGGTGCTTGAGATGCAGCCGGAAAGGATTGTTTATATGTCCTGCAATCCGACGACGTTCGCAAGAGACCTGAGGAAGTTGTCCGATAGATACAAGATTGACTCCGTCAGGATGATCGACTTCTTCCCGCAGACGTTTCATATCGAGGCATTGGCTTTTTTGAGCTTAAGGTAAGCACCAAAAGAAAAGAGCCGTGCATTCTATGCGCGGCCCCCTGATTTTCATGGTAGGCGATGCTGGTTTCGAACCAGCGGCCTCTGCCGTGTGAAGGTGATTCAAGTCTGCTCCTTTTGTTCTACCTTGACCGACTGTGCTTGATATTACTTGAAAATCTGTAAGCTAAGGGATAACATCTTAAACGGTGTTATCCCTTTTTTACTCTTATCTGGTATACAAAAACTATACAGTCTTACATATCTTCGTCATAACGCATATGTTATAATGATTAATGCAATGGACTGTTGAATTTTATAAAAGCATAGACGGTAAAGAACCTGTGAAGGAGTTTTTTAATTCGTTGTTTCCGTCTGCAAGAGCTAAGGCCGTTAAGCTGATTGACCTTTTAAGTGAATATGGCGTGTTACTCAAAGAACCTTATACCAAACAGATAAGAGGCAAGATAAGGGAATTGAGAATAAAGGACAGTCAGGGCGCTGTAAGGATTTTATATTTCACCTTTACAGGCAGGCGTTTCATCTTACTTCATGGCTTTATCAAGAAAGCTGATAAGACACCTGAAAGGGAAATAGAGATTGCAGAAAAGAGAATGAATGATTTTATACAGAGACAAGGAGAGTAATTATGAAAACCGCTAAATCACACAAATATGTAAGAGGACAGAACTTGAAGGAATATATTGCCGAGCAGATGAAAGTCCCGGACTTCAAGAAAGCATGGCATGACCTTGATACAGAGTTTGAGCTTCTTGAGAGTATGATAAAGGCAAGGGAAAAGGCCGGACTGTCACAGGAACAGCTTGCAAAGAAGATTGGTACAAAACAGCCTGCATTATCAAGACTTGAAAGAGGAGCTTTTAAGAAAGCTACTGTAGAGACATTACAGAAAATTGCCGATGCGCTTGATATGAAGCTGGTTATAAAGATGCAGGCAAAAAGAAACTGAGGGTTGTTTCTTAATAAGCTGGGCTATTTCAGTCCTGCCACTTAAATATGTGTCAGCATCTTCTTTTAACTTTCAATAAATTATAACTTCCCTTTTTATGCCAGCATTTTTCTCTTGCTTTTATTCATAGCTTAAATAATAATTGTTTTATGATTCCGGCTGTATAACCTTAAAATAGATTGCATACAATAAACGTTTGCTCATGGGGGGACGATAATGAAAAAGGGAAGAAACCTATTTAAATATGACAGCAATGTTGCCTGTTTATTAATCGTATTGTTTCTCCTCATACGTTGCACTCCAGTTACACAAAAACCTACTTTGACTATTGCTCCCCCAACAAAAGTTGAACAAAAAGCCCCAAGTATTGAGTCTATTGTTCACGAACAGGGGAATGCTGTTGTTTTAATTGTGACATACGATGAGTCTGGCAATCCATTAAGCCTTGGTAGCGGTTTTTTTGTTAAGTCAGATGGTGTATTCATTACAAATTATCATGTGATAGAAGGTGCATATTCAGGAGCTATTAAGCTTACAGATGGTAGAGTTTTAGGTGATATTGAGATTATAGATTTTAACTCAGAGTGGGATATTGCGATTTTGAAAGTTGAAGGTAGTAGTTTTCCAACAGTTAAATTAGGTAATTCAGATATTGTTAAATCTGGACAAAAAATCGTTGTAATTGGGAATCCTGAAGGATTACAAAATACCGTATCAGATGGTCTTGTTAGTTCTATAAGAAAAATTGAGTCAGAGGGTGATTATTTTATTCAAATATCTGCTCCAATTTCTGAGGGGAGCAGTGGTGGGCCTGTCTATAATATGAATGGTGAAGTTATAGGTATTGCAACGATGATGTTAAAGAGTGGACAAAACCTTAATTTTGCTATTCCAATAAAATTTGCATTACCCCTTGCTGAAAAGAGTGCTCAAAAAGATTTAGCAACTTTTACAAAAGAAGTGACACAAAAAGAATTAGATGAATATTTAAAATATCAAAAAAACTCAACAGAATTAAAACCTGAAGATACAATATTTGAATATGCTCTTAACTATTATAAACAGGCTGAAGAGAAAGCTGGAGGGTATTTAAGTGTCTTTGGGACTAATAATCAAGAAGCTATAGAACTTTTAAAAAAGGCCATAAATAAAGACCCAAACTATCATGCTTCATATTATGTGTTGGGCTTATCTTACCAATTACAGAATGAATTTGAGCTTGCACAAAAGGAATTGTTAATCGCTAATTCTTTAAAGCCACTGTATTCAGATGGTCATGTTACTCTTGGAGAAGTGTATCACAAATTAGGCAAATTTGATGAAGCTATAAGTGAATATGCAACATGGAGTTCCCCCGGTTTAATAGACATCTTTTAAGCTAAAATTATAGCCAAAGGAGGAAATGTCTATGACGAACCGAAAGTTTACGGAGGAATTCAAGGAAGAAGCAGTCAAACAGATCAAAGAGCGTGGGTATAGAGTAAGTGAAGTCTCAGAGCGACTTGGTGTATCAACCTACAGTCTGTATAAGTGGCTGAAACAGGGCAGAGGTAATAGTGGACGTCATGGCAAAGACCATGAAGAGGAACTTCGCAAGGAGAATCTGCGGCTTAAGAACGAACTGAAGCGAGTCGAGGAGGAGCGGGACATCCTAAAAAAGGCCGCAGCGTACTTTGCAAAAGCATCCAGGTAAGGTACGCATTTATTGTGGAGCACAGGGAAGAATTTCGAATCAGTTCAATGTGCAGGGTGTTGAAAGTAAACAGAAGCGGGTATTATGCATGGCTGAAAGAGCCTGAGTCACAGAGGAGCAAAGAAGACCGGAGGTTGTTAAACTTGATTAGAGAGTCATATATGTCCAGTGGTAAGATATATGGAAGTCCAAGAGTATATAAGGATTTGCGGGAAATTGGCGAGAACTGTGGAAAGAAGCGCGTTGAGAGGCTGATGAAGCAGGCCGGCCTGAAAGCTCTCATCGGATACAAGAAGCCGAGGTTTAAGTATGGAAAGCCTGCTGTAGTTGTGCCTAATAAGCTTGAACAGAACTTTGATTTTAAAAGGCCTGATGAGGCATGGGTAACTGACATAACATACATAAGAACATATGAAGGGTGGCTGTATCTTGCGGCAGTAATGGATTTGTATTCAAGGATGATAGTAGGCTGGTCAATGAAATCGACACTGCACAGAGATCTGGTCCTGGATGCATTGTTGATGGCTGTGTGGAGAAGGAAGCCAGAAAATTCCGTGATTGTTCACTCTGATCAGGGATCTCAGTATGGCAGTGATGACTGGATGCGGTTTTGCAAAGAACATGGATTAGACCCGAGTATGAGCAGAAGGGGTAACTGCTATGACAATGCAGTTGCGGAATCATTCTTCAGCAGTTTGAAAAAGGAGCGGATTCGGCGAAGAATCTACAGTACCCGAGATGATGCCAAGAGCGATGTCTTTGATTACATAGAACTGTTTTATAATTCTCGGCGTCGTCACAGCTATCTCGATTACGTGAGCCCCAAGGAATATGAGTTAGCTGGAATTGGAGGCAAGTGAGTGTCTACAAAAGCGGGGGAACTCCAGCTAACAGGAAATAAAGAACAGCAGAAGAAATACCAGCAAGCGCATAGAATGGATATGTTACATACGTATTCCAGCCTGGGAAAAGGCGTACCGCGAATGGTTCATCAGCACCCTCAATTCGCCAATTTGGAAGAACAAGTTGAATCGTTCCGTAGTTAAGTCCAAGCATCCGTCTGAGCACAATTACCTTCCTTGCTGCGAATACTATGGACTTTTGGCGATCAGCGAAATACCTTAATGCTACCCAAGAGAAGCCGATTGTAAGGATTACTAAGATAGCTAAAGTCGTTGTTGCAGGAACAATGTTTGTAAACTTTTCAGTGAGCTTTTCAAGTGAACCAATTGCTAATGAGCCAAGCCCAGCAGATGCAATAATTGCAATGTTTGAGGCGTTTAAAAAAACACGTTCCTCTGCCTCTAGACTTTTAGCTGCTGTCTTGTATTCTTCAATTACAATGTCACGATCTTCAAAGTAATAGGTCGGAAAATGTTGTCTCCACCCATGGTCAAAGGATTCATTTATCACAAGTTATGTCCTTGTTATTTGCAAGGCAAAGGATATTGTTTCTTGAATTCCATATTTTCAGTCAACTTAGGTCCACCTCTCATCAACAACTCAACTGAAAAACTCTCTAGGTATGATCTCCACTCCATCTCATCAGGACTCCCGAAGCGCCTCTTCCAGATATTTACTAATACGGTCCTTATTGGCAGCAAGGCTGGAGAATTGTTTTTCACAGATATCGCTAAATCTGGCAAGGACCTTTCGGTTAATTTCCTCCTGATCTTCAAAGATGCCGACTGACCTGAACGGCACTCCCCAGCTTTCAAATTTAAGTAGTCCGATCGTAGCATCACGAACCTTATCATCTCCAGGCAGGGCACAGACAAAAAGAGGTCGGCTCATGCCGTTAATACGGCAATCGATTACGTATTTGCCTTCTGGGTCATGCTGCGTATCATTCCAGTCAAAACTGCGCCGGTTTTTCGGGACACGTTCTTCTATAAAATTCCTGAAATCCTCCATAAATGTTGATCGTACACGCTCACGTGAAAGGTAGCTGACATCGGTTATTTTTAGAAGCGCCTGGATAAAGCTATAAAGAGCATCGCCATAATGATCGTCCTGAATTCCTATGATCAGCTCACCATTCCGGTCATTAACGGAAAATGCAGATAATGCGGTAGTAATAATTTTTTGTCTCGTTCCCTTTTGAAGATCTTTTTCGTCAAGATCGTATGTCAAATGCATATATGTATGACCCTCATCTGACAGAATCCAGCGGTCCTGTTCGCGCTTCAGAACTACGGCAAGATGGTCGCCATCTTCAAATAAAAATGGCGTGAAGACACGGTAACGGTTTATGCCTTCAGCAGACAGACGAAGTTGCTCACACACCTTATTCTTGAAATCCTGTTCAATGGTATCAACGGACATAGCTATACCTCCTCTTCAAAAAGAGCGACTTGCGGACTTAACGGAATATCGAATCCGCAGTCTTGTAACATGCATCTTATTGCGCTATTAAAATCTGCATACCTGCCGGTGGATTCAGCAAACCAGTCCTCACGTAGCCCTGCGTCCTGATAGCGTTCAGTTGCCGTATGTATATGAAAGTCATAGAACGTCTTGCCTTCGAGCGTATTTGAATGTTCATGGCTCTTTCCGTTATATCTCCGCAAACGAAACAACTGATTACTCTTGGGAGGCCGGTATGCCAAAATAACCGAGAAATCGAGTGGATTGATCTCACTCTGCCGAAAGATTATACGAAACTCTGAATTCGCTTCTCCTGTGACATCAAGTTCTCGTTCTTTATGGCCCCGTTTGGGTCTTGTTTGTATACGTTCCCTATAGTCATCAGGCAGAGGTTTCCGTTCGGTTATCAGGCGTTCTATATCATTGTCGCTCAACTGAATTGCCACACCATCACCCCCCTTGCGGTGACTATGTATTTTGGAAATATCATACCCTATCCACAGAACTTATTAAAATACATAGTAAATGTAGTGTCAAAAACCGGAGCCCGAGACCGTAAACAAATATACCATATTATTTTGACATTTGGTTTTGCTTTCTTTTATCCTTACATTCATGAAAAAGCTCTGGGGTGGCAGGTTTTCAGCGCAGACGGAAAAGACCGTGGAGGGCTTTACGGAATCCATATCTTTTGACTCGCGCCTGTGGAAATATGACATTGCAGGCAGCACCGCCCATGTGACAATGCTGGGCAGGCAGAAGATCATTTCAAAGCAAGAGGCCGCTTTGATTATTAAAGGTCTGAATGAGATCAGGGCGGAAATCGAAAGCGGCAAATTCAAATTCAGCCAGGCGCTTGAAGACGTGCATATGAATATTGAAAGCGCGCTCATTAAGAAATTAGGCCCTGTCGGCGGGAAAATTCACACTGCGCGAAGCCGCAATGACCAGGTGGCCCTGGATATCAGGCTTTATCTCAGGGACCAAATATCTGAGGCCATTCAACTGATCAAGAAGCTCCGGAAAGTATTTGTGTCTCTTGCTGAAAAGAACATCGATACGATAATGCCCGGCTATACGCACCTTCAGAGGGCGCAACCTGTTTTGCTGTCACATCACCTGCTTGCCTATTTCGAGATGCTGGGACGCGACGTGGCAAGGTTTGAGGATTGTCTTGGGAGGGTGAATGTTTTGCCCCTCGGTTCCGCTGCTCTTGCGGGGACAACGCTGCCGATTGACAGGCACTATGTTGCAAAGCTGTTGAAATTTCCGGCAGTATCGGAGAACAGCATTGACGCGGTGTCAGACAGGGATTTTGTTGCTGAGTTCATTGCCTCATCGAGTATATTAATGATCCATCTCTCAAGGCTGTCTGAAGAGTTTATATTATGGAACAGCGAAGAGTTTAAGTTCATCGACCTGCCTGACGCATTCACGACCGGGTCAAGTATAATGCCGCAAAAGAAAAACCCGGACGTCCTGGAGCTTACGCGGGGAAAGACAGGACGTGTCTATGGGAACCTGATGTCGATACTGACGATAATGAAGTCCCTGCCTCTTGCGTACAACAGGGACATGCAGGAGGACAAGGAGCCGTTGTTTGATACCGTGGATACGGTCAAGGCATGCCTCGGTGTTCTGATAGAAATGCTGCCTCTGGTGCGGTTTAACCGGAAGGTCATGGAGAAGGCTACAGCAGCCGGGTTTCTTACAGCCACTGACCTGGCGGAGTATCTTGTAAAAAAAGGCGTGCCCTTCAGGGATGCCCACAGCATAACCGGCAGAGTGGTCAAATATTGTATCGACAACAATAAAAAGCTGACGGACATGGACCTGGATGAGCTGAAACAGTTTTCAGATCTGATCGGGAAAGACATCTTTCATTATATTTCAGTTGAAGTATCTGTTGACGGAAAGAAGTCCTATGGCGGGACCTCCAGGGAAAAGGTGCTTGTTAGGATCAGGAAAATAAAGAGTTAAGAGTGGCAAGAGCGAAGATAAAAAGACACGTCATTCCCGCGAAGGCGGGAATCTATTTTTTTCTATGTCTCTTGCTTCTCACTTCCATCACATCCTGCGGCAGGCGAGGCGACCCGGTATTTGTCCCTTCATATGAAGAAAAAATTATTAAGGAAGAATCGGACAAACAAAAAGAATTAACCAGGGACGAGGCTGTCAGCAAGGAAGAGACGGAGATAGCGGTCCCCGACGCGCCTTCCGAGGTAACGGCAGTCTACACAGGAAAGAGCGTTGTTCTGGTGTGGAAGGAAGTCCTGCTGAAGCAGGGCGTGACATCATACAGGGTATACCGTTCCACCGGCGAAGATTATGTGATTGCAGGGGAAACGGTGAGTCCCGCGTTTACGGACCGGGACATTGAGAAGCAGAAAAAATATCATTATAAAATTACGGCGCTGGGCCGGTCGGAAAGTCTTCCGTCAGAAGAGATCACAATTGAAACAGAGGGCGAATGAGCTATGAAGGAAAAGATAAAGAAGGCGTTTAAAGACAGTATAACAGTCAAACAGCAGTTTGTCGAAGCGAACATCGATATGATTATCGAGGTATCAAAACTCATTGCGGACACCTTCAGCAGGGGAAACAAAATCCTGCTCTTCGGCAACGGCGGAAGCGCCTGTGACGCTTCACATATTGCCGCCGAGTTTGTAAACAGGTTTAAAAAAGAGCGCCCTGCCTTCCCTGCGCTGGCCCTTAACACGGACATGGCGGTGCTTACCTCCATTGCCAATGATTATGACTATTCCGAGATTTTCGCCCGCCAGATGAAGGCGTTTGCCCAGGAGAATGACGTGGTCATCGCCATCAGCACGAGCGGGAAGTCACCTAATGTGATAAAGGCCATAAATGTGGCCAGGAAGAAAAAATTGAAGACGATCGCATTTACAGGGGCCAAGGGCGATGAGCTGGCATCCAAGTGCGATTATATATTTGCCGTGCCTTCCAATGATACACCGAGAATTCAGGAAACGCACATTACCCTCGCGCATGTGCTCTGCCAAATGGTTGAGGAGATACTCTTTGAGGCCCACAGGGAGAAGTAGCAGGGTAAATTCCAGACTGCAATGCCGTCATACCCGCGAAAGCGGGTATCCAAAATAATGAATGGATTCCCGATAAAGACCTCGGGAATGACGAATAACGACTTTAGTATGTGCAGAAGTTCTCCACTAAGTGACTAACCTAATTGAACCCTGGAATTGGAATATCAAACGCGGGAAATGCTAATATTGGCATATGAAAAAAACGGCTTTTATAGTATCGCTTGTTTTTCTTCTGCCGATCCTTTCATATGCGGAGACCTCTCTGAAATT
>JACRQA010000218.1 GCA_016222915.1 Nitrospirota bacterium
AAGCTGGGCCATGGCCTCTATATATATCACCCCCGGGACAAGGGCCTGTTTCCTGAAGTGCCTCCTGAAAAATTCTTCAGAAAGGGTAAAGGTCTTGACCCCCGTTATTGATTTGCCTTTCTCGATATTGTCTATTCCGTCGTAATATAAAAATCTCATTTAAATATTAATCCGCCGCTTCTATTATCAATGAGGCGCATTGGCCTTCGCTGCTCCGGGAATTTATCAGTACATGTCTTGGATTTGCCTTGAGCGGTCCTCCGCCGACAAGATTGAACCTGACGCTGTCATCAACCGGCAAGGCATTACAAACTGCTGGAATTATACCATTCTTAATGATGTAAATTCCGAGTACGACATCAACGGCAGACGCACCGGCAAGCATATGTCCCAGCGCCCCTTTTGAGGAATAAACATTTACTTTATCAATGGTGTTTGAAAATACATGGTGGATCGCTTCGATCTCATTTTTATCTCCTGCGAAGGTCCCGTCGCCATGGGCAATGATCAGGTCGATATCAGACGGCCTGATATTTGCCTTCGCAATTGCCTGCTCCATTGATAGGAAGATGGCCTTTGACGTTGGACAATTAGTCCCCTCCACGGTTTCAAAGGAAGCGCCGTAACCGGTGATCGATGCTAATGGGGGAATGCCCCTCTTATCAGCAGTGGACTGCAATTCCAATGATATGGTCCCACTGCCCTCACCTAATACAGTCCCTTTCCTGTTCATTCCAAATGGCCTGCATTGGACATCATGATTGTTATCTGTATTCAATAACCCTGACCAAAGGGCGCGGGCGATACTGAGGGGCGACACCTTCTCACTCACACCTCCGGCAAGCGCGACTTTTGCTTTTCCCTCAATAACGCTGTTATATGCCTCAATGACGGCGTGCGCCCCGGAGTCGGCATGCGGGGAGAAGGTAGTGTTTTCACCCTTTATACCGAGATCGATAGCGACCTGGCAGAAGTTGATATTGTTCAGCATGGAAAGGGGCCAGAGGGGGTGGATCTGCTGGTAGGCAGTGGAATAGAACTTATCATAATCTACCCTGCCCTCTCCATCCAGTGATTGCAGGACCGATGGAAGCAGGTCATCTATGTTGTAATCCACCATGCCCATCCCTGCGAAATATCCGATGTCTTCAGGTGGAACGTGTCCGCTTTCCAGATGCGCATGTTTAAAAGCATCGCGACCGCTTTTCATTAGCATGTAAGAATGTATATCCATAATCCTGGAATCCCTCGGATGAATATCAAGCTCTGAAGGGCCGAGCCCATGGACCTGCGCAGCCACAGGACAGGCAATACCCTGTGCATCGAAACTGTCTATACGATTAATCCCGCATTTGCCGGCAAGCACGGCTTCCCAGGTCTCTGAGGCGCTCAGGCCGAGAGAGCATACCAATCCCGCGCCGGAAATTACTACCCTGTCATTCATGATTACATCATGATACAGGATGCGGGATTCACGATGCAACAGCCCACAGATAAGCCCTGGGAAACCTGCCAGAAATGACAGTATATTTTGGCTGGGGGAAGCGTTTAGACTTGATCTGTAGGGGCACGGCGCGCCGTGCCCCTACATTGGGGAATGGAAATTGAAAGGAGGTGAAAGGGGACAATCGCGCAGAACAATAAACTAATAAGGAGGAGGAAATGAAAAGAAGCATCTCAATCAAAACATGCAAAATTATTTTGGCCGTGTTTATCTTAAGCTTAGCTTTAGGCAATCCGTTATTTGCGGATGAGCAGGATGCAAAGGGAAAGCTGGACATCAATCAGGCATCGGCGCAGGAATTATCAAAACTTCCGGGCATTGGTAAAAAGAAGGCGGAGGCCATCGTCGCCTACAGGAATGAAAAAGGGAAATTCAGCAGTGTCGATGACCTGAGCAAGATCGATGGGATAGGCAAAAAGACTCTGGAGAAAATCAGAGGCTCTTTAACTGCTACAGGGGGATAGGACTGAATGAACTGAATGATAATGTCCCTTCCGTAAAACGGAAGGGACGTTAGACGGACGTTTCTGGTACAATACCCCATGTTGTTAAATCATGTGGGAATAACCAATAAAAGTGAGGAAGACGCGGTCAGGTTTTACCGGGACTTCTTAGGCTTTGAGTTGACGAGAAAATCCGTTATCCCGGCCGAACTGACAGGGCAGATATTTTCGCTTGGCAGGGATATCAATATGCTCGTCTTTGAAAAGGCCGGCACAAAGATTGAGGTATTCATTTCCCCGGAATACACCCTGCCGAGTCCTGCCATTAACCATGTCGGGTTATTGCTGGACAATTTCCAGGAGATAGCGGAAAAAGCTCTTCAGGCGGGGGTAAAGCTGATCGTTGGAAGAACACGGGACAAGACGGTCTACTTTATAAATGATTTTACCGGTAACCTGATCGAGATCAAACAGAAATAAGCCGGCAAATTCGATACGCAATCTTACTCATTGGTCCTCTTCAAATGAAGGATTTCATAAGCTCCGCCGAGGACCAGTTCATTGCCCTCCAGCTTGATAATCTCAAACACATAAGCATTCCCCTGATAATATCCCTTGTTCATTGTAAGTTTAACGTGAGTGGCATCAATAAAATCGTATGTGCCCTCTGACTGCAGTGCATAGCTATCTACATCCCACGGGGCAATGACAATCCCGTTCCCTTTAAACCAGAAGGACGAAGGCGAGCCCCCGACCGCTTCATGCGTAATTGACCACTTCCCGGTGATTAAACGGTCCTTTTCCGAAGAACAGGCGATAAATAAAAACACCACAAAAATTAACAACCGGCTACCGAATTTACGTTTCATCAGGCTCTCCATGATTAGTCGTTTTCAATTTCCACTGAATTGACTCATAGGTAATTGTGTATGTTGAATTATAACATTTTCAATTTTTGAATCATTAAAAATCCGGCTAAAAGGCTTTTCACTCTTGTCCATCAATGTGTATATTATAAGTCAAATGAATTCTGACAGAAGGAGGCTTAATGATAAATCCGGCTATATTCAGACAGTACGATATCAGGGGGATATGGGAAAAGGACCTGACCCCGGAGGTTGTTGAGTTGTTAGGCAAGGGATACGCTTCATATCTTCTTAAATCCATTAATAAGGACAAGGCAAAGATTAGCGTGGGATGGGACGCGCGCCTGCATTCACCTGCCATAAGAGACAGTTTAATAAAAGGGCTGGTGCAATCCGGCATTGATGTTATCGATCTTGGGATGTGCCCGACGCCGCTTCAATATTTTTCCCTGTATACACTCCCGCTTGATGGAGGGGTGATGATTACGGGGAGCCATAATCCGCCGGAGTTCAACGGTTTCAAATTAAGTGTTGGGAAGGGCACGATTTTCGGGGACGCAATACAGGAAATAAGAAAGATCATAGACGCACAGGATTTTAGAAAAGGAAACGGCGTAGTAGAAACCTATCCGGTAATGGATCATTACATTAACTACGTCAAAGACAAGTTTGGCAGTCTCTCAGGGATAAAGGTAGTTGTAGACGCAGGCAACGGCACTGGGGGAGTTGTTGCGCCTAAGATTATGAAGGCACTTGGTGCGGACGTTGTCGAACTTTATTGTGAACCGGACGGCAGGTTCCCGAACCATCACCCTGATCCTACGCTTGAGGAGAGCCTGGTTGACCTGGTCGCAAAGGTGAAAGAGGAGAAGGCCCATGCCGGGATTGGTTATGACGGTGATGCGGACAGGATCGGCGTAGTTGACGAGGAAGGCAATGTTATCTGGGGCGATAAGCTCATGATAATCTTCTCAAGAGATATTTTAAAAGAAAACCCGGGCGCAAAAATAATCGGTGAAGTGAAATGCTCGCAGACCCTGTATGACGATATCGCCGCACACGGAGGGGTCCCCATAATGTGGAGGACGGGTCATTCGCTTATCAAGGAGAAAATGAAGAATGAGGGGGCGCTGCTTGCAGGGGAGATGAGCGGACATATCTTTTTCAAGCACAGATATTTCGGATATGACGATGCGATCTATGCAAGTCTCAGGCTCATGGAGATAATCAGGAAGGCCGGGAAGCCATACAGCACAAAGGCATTGCTGCAAGACGTGCCCAATGTGATTGCAACGCCTGAGATAAGGTTTGACTGTCCTGATGAAATCAAGTTCAGGATTGTTGAAAAGGCGCAGAAGGCCTTCAATGAATATGAGTCCGTCACGATTGACGGCATCAGGATTAAATTTGACGACGGCTGGGCGCTCGTCCGTGCTTCAAACACCCAGCCGGTCCTTGTCCTTCGCTTTGAGGCCCGGAATGAAGCCCGTCTTCAAGAGATCAGGGCTTTTGTGGAAGAGCGGCTGAACGCTATTATCAAAGAATTCAACGCGTAATACCTCTCGCCTGTAGGGGCATGGCGCGCCATGCCCCTACGGAACGTTCATCTTTCAGAGATTGTGTCACCCCCCTCTTGACAAACAATTTAAACAGGACTAAAATGGTCTTAATTAGATATGATTACCAGGAAGACAGATTATGCAATCAGGTGTGTCCTTCATTTGGCGACTACGGCCAAGGATGTTGTCATGGTAAATGAAATTGCAGCCGAGCGTGACATTCCTCAAAGTTTTTTGGCGAAGATACTCCAGACACTCGCCAAGGCCGGGATCGTCGAATCGCTTCGTGGCGTGCAAGGCGGATTCAGGCTTGCGCGAAAACCTTCGGACATCAGCCTGTTAGACGTGGTGGAAGCCATGGAAGGTACGGTCGCAATGAATATATGTGCCGTCGACAAAAAGAAGTGCGGGTTCAGCAGCACGTGTGTCGTGCATCCCGTGTGGGTGGACATACGAAAAGACGTTGAAGACCGTTTGAGACAATGGGATTTTGCAAAACTGTCGGTCTCCACAAGAAAGGCAGGAAAAACATGAATTTTAATTGCATAACGACTGAATTGGTGATAAGAGATAAGTATAAGCGTTTTGATATTTTATTAATCATCTTAAGGAGGGGATTGGACTATGAATGATTATCAGTATGACGACCAAACAGTACAGGGCTTTATTGTCTCCTCTATCTTCTGGGGGGTGGTGGGTATCCTAATCGGCCTCTGGATCTCTGTCCAGATGTGGGCCCCGTCATGGAACATCGCGCCCTATTTTACATTCGGAAGATTGAGGGTGGTACACACAAACGGTCTTGCATTCGGCCTCGGGGTAGGTGCCATCTTCGGGATATCATATTATATTGTCATGAGGCTGACTAAAAGGCCTTTGATGTTTCCAAAGCTCGCGAGGTTCCATCTCTATTTATTCAATGCAGCCATAACCCTTGCCGCGTTGAGTCTCTTTGCGGGGATGAACCAGTCCCTTGAATACGCTGAACTGGAATGGCCGCTGGATATCGGCGTTGTCATTCTGTGGGTCATTTTCGCCGTGAATATCTTCGGCACCATAATCAAACGGAAAGAAGAGCAGATGTACGTGTCCCTGTGGTATATCATTGCAACGGTCATCGCGGTGGCGGTCCTCTACATTGTAAACAACCTCGTCGTGCCTGCAAGTTTATTTAAATCTTATTCCCTGTTTGCCGGGGTCAACAGCGCTAATATTCAATGGTGGTACGGGCACAACGCGGTCGGCTTTGTCTTTACAACACCCATACTCGCCATGTTTTATTATTTCCTTCCCAAATCCACGGGACTCCCGATATTCAGCCACAGGCTTTCCATTGTCGCCTTCTGGTCACTTGTATTCGCATACCTGTGGACAGGGGCGCACCATCTCGTATACACACCGCTGCCTGACTGGATACAGACTTTGGGTATAGTGTTTACAATATTTCTTATTGCCCCGTCCTGGGGGTCTGTTGTAAACGGGTTCTATACGGTCGCGCCTGACTGGTCCAGGATGAGGACGAATTATCTGACAAAGTTCTTCATCTTCGGCATAACCTTCTACGGCCTTCAGACAGTGCAGGGACCGACTCAGGGGTTAAGGGTGGTCAGCCAACTTATCCATTACACGGACTGGGTGCCCGGCCATGTGCATATGGGTACAATGGGCTGGGTCACGATGACGGTGGCCGCTTCGATTTACTATATCATTCCGAAAATCTACAACACCGAAATCTACAGCATTAAGGTGGCAAATACCCATTTCTATCTTGTCCTGATCGGCCAGCTTATCTTCTCTGTCACGATGTGGATCACGGGGATACAGCAGGGAGCGCTTTGGAAGGCCGTAAATCCCGACGGCTCGCTTAAATATACGTTTATGGAAGGGCTTGTGAAGAATTATCCCTTCTGGCAGATGAGGACCGTGGGCGGCGTGATATTTACGGTGGGCATGCTCTTCTTTATTTATAACATATATATGACTGCGCGAAAGGGCGGCGCCCTGGCTGCAAAGGGGGTGAGATAATGGCCGGAGAAATTTATAAG
>JACRQA010000210.1 GCA_016222915.1 Nitrospirota bacterium
GAAGATATAATATGGGGAAATCAAAATGATTAAATATCAAATCACAAAATCCAAATTTCAAATATATTCCAATTACAAAATCTCAATGACCCAAACAACCGCAAGCAATATGTCCCGGTCATTCGAATTTGAAATTTATTTGTTATTTGGTAGTTGTCATTTGGAATTTATTTGAGAAAATAAGTTATGGCCGATAAGAAATCGATAGACCTAACCGTAAACATAGGCAGAATAAAGTTGAAGAACCCTGTCATGACCGCCTCCGGCACATTCGGATACGGAGACGAATATGCGGAGTTCATCGATTTGAACAGACTCGGAGCTATTGTTGTGAAGGGACTTTCTTTAAAACCCAAAGAAGGCAATCCCCCTCCGCGTATCGTTGAGACCCCTTCCGGCATGCTCAATGCCATCGGGCTTCAGAATATCGGCATTAACAATTTTATAAAGAAGAAACTTCCTTTCTTAAGACAGATCAATACCCCGGTCATAGTCAATTTCTTCGGCGACTCGATTGAGGAATATGTAAGGGCGGCGGAGAAATTAAGCGCTGCTGACGGCGTTCATGCCCTTGAGATGAACATATCCTGTCCCAATAAACAGGCGGGCTGGAGCATTTTCGGAACAGACCCGAAAGTCACTTTCAATGTTGTCAGTGAAGTCCGCAAGGTGACAGACAGGACGCTCATTGTTAAACTTTCCCCGAACGTTACCGATATAGCCCTTATGGCGAGAGTGGCAGAGGATGCGGGGGCAGATGCCGTATCTCTTATTAATACCCTTACAGGAATGGCTATTGATATCAAAACCAGAAGACCCAAGCTTGCCAATATCATAGGCGGGCTGTCCGGGCCTGCGGTAAAACCCGTTGCCGTCAGGATGGTATGGCAATGTCATAAAGCGGTACGGGTCCCTATCATCGGCCTGGGCGGCATTGTTTCCGCAGAAGATGCAATCGAATTCATCCTCGCCGGCGCAACCGCTATTGCAGTCGGCACCGGCAATTTCATCCGTCCGGATATAACGATTGATATCCTATCCGGGATCAGGGCGTTTATGGAGACAGAGGGTATCAAATCAATTAATGATTTAAAAGGAGCCATCCAATGTTAGAAACACCTATCATTACATTGACTACGGATTTCGGCCTGAAAGACCCTTTAGCAGGATTGATGAAAGGCGTTATTCAGAGGATCAATCCCAATGCAAGAATAATTGATATTACACACAACATCCAGCGCCACAATATTTTTGAGGCCTCGCAGGTAATTGCAATGAGTTATAAATATTTCCCCAGCACGACAATCCATGTGGCAGTCGTGGACCCCGGGGTCGGCAGCATGAGAAGGCCTCTGCTCGTTGTCACGGAAGACCATTATTTCATCGGGCCTGATAACGGGATTTTTTCTCCTATTTTTGAAGATCTCAAATCTAATTTTTTCAAGGTCTATCATGTGACGGCATCACACTATTTTCTCCCGATGCTCGGGTCCACCTTTCACGGCAGGGATATATTCGCTCCTATAGCCGCCTGGCTCTCAAAAGGAGTGGAATCTTTTAAGCTGGGAGAGGAGATCGACGATTACGTAAAGATCCCGGCCCCGAAATCCGTGACTTCAGATAGCAATACCGTAACAGGAGAGATCATTGCCCTGGACAATTTCGGCAATGCGATATCAAATATTAAAACAGAGGACCTGGCAGGATTGGCTGATGTTAACTCTAAAGAAAAATTCACGGTCGAGTTCAATAACGAACCGTTGTCCCTCGTATCTTTTTACGCTGAAAATGAAACCGGCAAACTGTCGGCGATCATAAACAGCTTCGGTCATATAGAATTGTTCGTTTTCAGGGAGAACGCTTCTGAAAAATATAATATTAAAATCGGAGACAAGGTCATCGTAAGCCTTGCCTGACCGGACATGAATATATTATTGATAGGGAACTTCGCCCCACCCTTCGAAGAGGAAAACCTTCACAACATAACTTTATATAACAGATTAGTCGAAGACGGTGACGAGTGTACCGTCATTAACATCTCTAAACATCCTGCCAAGGACCCGGTATTTATCAACCCGAATGGATATGCAGGTTATCTCCTGACCCTTCTGCGCCTGGCCTGGAAAAAGGATGTAATACATTTTTCAACAAAAGGCTATCTGCGTGTGGGGTTGCTGAAAATGATGTTGTCCATCTTCGTGGCAAAGATCTTCCGGGCAAAATCGATCGTCACCTTCCATTCCGAATTTTTCTCCATATTGGGACAGATGCGGAGTCCCTTTGGCGGGACCCAGACACTGAATACATCATTCTATCTTGCGGACAGTATCATATTTGCCGATAAGGACACCTATGACGTAGCGACCATGTATCAAAAAAGGGCCAACTTCGAACTGGTCCCGTCTTTTATTCATACAAGTCACAGACCGGCAGAAAGAGAAACTCCACTGTACCGGAAATTAAAGGACATAAGAAAAGTCATTGTCTTCACAAATATCGTTCACGACTCTTTCCTCTTTGAGATACTAAAAGAAATGATCAAGAGCTTGATCCCGTCTGAAGATGCCGTATTGGTAATATCTCTCTCAGGGGGGTCTTCCCAGGACTTAAAGAAACAAATAGAGGCATCATCCGGGGAAATAAAGGACAGGCTGATCTTCATAGAACAGGATGATGTGCAGTCTGCATTGTCAGTATTTTCCAGGGCTGATGTTGTTTTAAGACCGCTCACCTGCGACGGTGAAATGTTCTTTGAAAAATTCACGGTGTCCGTGAGGAATATCCTGCATGAAGGGAACACCACTTTTTTTCCAAATAGCCTGGTATTTATCAAAGAAGGAAATTCGGCCGTGCTCTGTGCAAATATTGTAAAAACAATTTCATCTTACGAAGACGGCACGCCAACCGGAATTAATATTCAAGACCCCTACGAGAGAATCAGAAAAATCTACGGGCAATAAGTCATAACTTCCCCTCCCCAATTGCTAATACTTGACAATATTAGTAGGCTATTATAGTCTTATACTATGCTGAAATTATCCACGAAAGGACAGTACGGTGTAAGGGCCATGTTTGAGCTCGCTAAAAACTATGAAAAGGGCCCGCTTACCATCAGGGAGATTGCCGCCCGTCAGGGGGTCTCGATCTCTTATCTTGAGCAGCTTTTGAATAAACTTCGTAAATCAAAGTTGATCAAAAGCCAGAAAGGACCCGGCGGCGGTTATGTTATAAATAAAAAACCGGAAGAAATAAGTGTCGGCCTGATCCTTAACTCACTTGAGGGACCTGTCGCTATAGCCCAATGTCTAGACCCTTCGGCCAAGAGCTGTAAACGGGTTGAAGGCTGCGTCACGAGATTATTGTGGAAATCCCTCGGTGAAAAGATAGAAGACTTTCTTGATACCATACATTTAAATGATCTGATAGATGAAGAAACACGATTATTGAGGTAAACATCATGTCTTTGGCGGAGGCGCATCAATTGGACAACAGCGGGATCAAATTTCTAAATGAACCTATCAAGGCAGACTCGGAGACAGACGTCATTTATATGATGTGCCCGATGCACCTGCTTACCCTTGATGATAAGGTGAAGGAAATCGAGAAGGGTCAGGTCCTTTCTATACTTACCGACTATGACGGGGCGCTGGAGGACATTCCGGAGTGGTGCAACAAGACCGGCAATGAATTTCTGGGGATATATGAAGATACGGACCATTACAAATTCTTTATAAAAAAAGTAAAGGAGTCGTGATGAAAAAGATATATCTGGACCATGTGGCCACAAACCCTCTCCATCCTGAAGTACTGGATGCGATGATGCCGTATTTCAGGGAAAATTACGGCAACCCGTTAAGCCTCTACGGACCGGGGTTTAAGGCCAGGGAGGCCATTGAAAGTGCGAGGGAAAGCACCGCCTCGCTGATAAATGCCAAGGCAAAGGAAATCATTTTCACAGCCAGCGGCGCCGAGTCCAACAACTTCGCCCTCAAAGGCATTGCTTATGCCCTGCAGGGGAAAGGGAAACACATTATCGTCTCAAAAATCGAACACCATTCGGTCCTGAACTCAGCGCGCTTTCTTGAAAAGCAGGGCTTTGTCGTCACATATCTGCCTGTAGACAATCACGGCCTTGTCGACCCTGAAGCAGTACGAAAGGCAATAAACAAAGAAACCATTCTCATATCGATTATCCATGCAAGCCCTGAAATCGGCACCATCCAGCCTATAGCCGAGATCAGCAAAATTGCCAAAGAAAAGGGCGTCCTGCTGCACACTGATTCCGTCTCATCTGTCGGGAACATACCAGTTGATGTCCAGGAACTTAATGTTGACCTTATGACCTTTGCGGCCCACCAGTTTTACGGTCCAAAAGGCGCCGCTGCCCTGTATGTAAAAGAAGGCACGCGCATCGTCCCGCTGATTTACGGAGGAATCCAGGAAGGCGGACGCAGGGCGGGAACTGAAAATGTCCCTGCCATTGTCGGCATGGGGAAGGCAGCAGAAATTACGAAAAGAGATTTACAAAAACGTATAGATCATATTCGGCCTCTGAGAGACAGCATAATCAGCAGCACGCTGAAGATAGACAAAGTGATCCTTACCGGGCATCCTGAGCAGAGGCTGCCGGGCCACGCCAGTTTTGTTGTTGAATATATAGAAGGCGAGGCGATGCTCCTGATGCTCGCTGCCAAAGGCATCTACTTGGCAAGCGGTTCGGCATGCAGCTCAAAGGCGCTGAAATCGTCGCCGGTACTTATTTCAATAGGAGTCCCGGTGCATCTCGCACAGGGTTCGGTCGTGTTCACACTTGGAGAAGAAACTACCACAGAAGATATAACGTACTTTAATGAGACATTCCCGCAGGTCATATCGCGTTTGAGAGAAATATCTCCATACTCGAAAGGATGGGAAGAAACGGAGGCCCCGACATGTATAGCGAAAAAGTAATGGACCATTTTACGAATCCGAGGAACGTGGGAGAAATGCCCGATGCCGACGGCATTGGAGCGGAAGGGAACCCTGTATGCGGAGACGCGATGAAGATATTCATCAAGGTGAAAGACAATATCATCACTGACGTGAAATTTCAGACCTTCGGCTGCGGCGCTGCAATCGCGGTGTCAAGCATGGTGACGGAAATGGCCAAAGGCATGACCCTCGAAGAGGCATCAAAGATATCCAAGGCCTCAGTGGCCGAGGCCCTTGACGGACTGCCGCCGCAAAAAATGCACTGCTCCAACCTTGGGGCCGATGCACTTCATAAGGCTATAGAGGATTACAAAAACAAACAAGGGAAATAGATGAACGCTATTTCCCTTGGCTACTCCCCCTGCCCTAATGATACTTTTATCTTCTTTGCCCTGATTCACGGATTGATCGATACCGGAGGATTGAGATTCAAAGAGGTCCTCCTCGATGTCGAAACCTTGAATCAGAAGGCCCTGAAGACAGAGCTTGACCTTACAAAAATATCCTACCATGCCTTTGGACATCTAAGAGAAAATTATTGTCTCTTACGGTCCGGGGGGGCGCTTGGGAAAGGATGCGGCCCGCTCGTCGTTGCCAAACGCGATTATGCAATGGAAGATTTGCGCAACAAGAGGATCGCCATCCCCGGCAGGCTGACCACGGCCTTTTTGCTTTTGCAGTTGTTCGATCGTGAATTCACAAGGACGGGTTTAGAACCCGCCCCTACCCTTGCCCCTATCTTTGTCGAAATGCCTTTCCATAAAATCATGGATGCAGTTGCAAACGAAGAAGTTGACGCGGGATTAATTATTCACGA
>JACRQA010000216.1 GCA_016222915.1 Nitrospirota bacterium
ATAATCAGGTTGGAGATAATGACCCCGTAGAAAGTGGACATAAGCGCCACTGCCATCATCGGCGCAATCGTATCAACTGATTCCATGTGTTTGAACATCTTAATGAGGCTGATGACAGTGCCTGCCAATCCGAATGAAGGGGTAAGCCGCGCGACTGTCTTCAGCAGGTTTTGGCTGAAATTCCGGTCCACCAGTCGTATCGCCATCTCCCTTTCCATGATATTTTTTATATCACGGCCGCCATAGTTATTAATAAGCAGCTTCGCCCCTAGTCTCAAAAAATCATCATCTATGCCTTTTATTTTACTTTCAAGGTTTCTAATATTTGTCTTCATATACGTCCTGGATATATCGAGAATGTCTTTAATTACGGAATCCCTGTCTCTCCGCCCTGAATATGCATTGATTATGTCATTCACGGTATTACGGACCCTTACGAAAGGAAATCCCACAAACAGCGCAAGCGTGGTCCCCCCTAAAACGATCAAAAAGGCATCGAGATTAAAGATCATCGATATTCCTATGTCCCTGAAAACCGTCAAGGCGAATGCGCCTAAGCTGATAGTTATGACCGCGCCCAGTATAATGTTCATCTCTCCTCCAGTTGGATCATTGAGTATAGTGAGTATCTTTTTGTAAATTACATGTTACCTTCGCAAGTTACATGCCGAAACGGAACCCGGAGTTCTCACGTATCTTCCCGGCGGGAAATATGATAATACGGAAAGTTATGACATACCGCAGGGCGCGTGGGAAAGGACTGTAGCCGGAACAATTTTCCCCGGAAGTAATTTTTTTCCGGCTTTCTTCATCGGCGGCAAATTCGATCTCACTGTGGAAATGAACTGGCTGTTTCTGATTATTATCCCCAAAAAAGATTTAGGAAATGTCTTCTTCATCGTCCTTATAGCTTCGCTTCATCAGCATCATACGAATGAATCCCCCTGTGAGGACCAGGGCCGCAAAAATAAAAAGGATTTGATACAGGTATGCGCTCATATAGGTGAACCAGGTGACTTTCCTTTCAAGAGATGCATGCCACTTTTGTTCAAGTTCGAACAGGGAGAGACCGATGCCTTTCCGCAGGGCACAGTCGATATCGCAGTCATTTCGCACGTGCTTCAATGTTCGGACAACCGCATCAGCTCCATACTCCGAGGAAATAAAGTTTATGACACTCTGACTCTGCTGATACGCCAGGATAAGGGAATGTTCATCTGCGGGGAGTGAAGTATCCAGTGAACCAAGCGGGACCAAATGTTTTGACAATACCGCCTGACCGAGAAGGTCCTTTCTCTCACCCACGATGATTTCAGCAATACCGTCGCTGGTCCACTGCGCAATGCCTTCATTAAACCACCTCGGCAACTGCCCGTCACCGGCGATATGATGCAGGACCAGGTGGCAGACTTCATGTTTCAGTGTGACCTTGAGTGTAAAGGGATAGGTCTTCATCCGGGAATTATCTATAATGATATGATCTTCGCCGGAAACTGCCAACGCCACAACAGGCGCGTGGCCGACGATATTCTGAAAGTCATCCCTGTCTTTTATCAGCGTTATCGTTGGTGTGAATGTTATGTTGACTTGGAACAGATCTTCCAGTTCTTTTTTTACAGAGGGATACAGCCTGATTACCTCACGCGCTACATTTCCAAGCGGTCCAGGGTACTGAACATTAACGACATCACTGGTAAGCCTGTGCATTTCTTCTGCCTGAGCAACAAAAGGGACAACCAGGAAGACAATCATGAAACATGCAAACCTCATTAATTTCATCACACTATTGTCTCATATCCCAATAATTTTTCCTCCGCAACCGCCGCAATTTATTCCCCTTCCCATGTTACAATGGCTCATGACTCACGAAAGATCACCGCTGCCGATCCTGCAGATTCCTCCCTATCTTGTGAACGAGCATTATGACGACCGCTATTTCGATGTGGTCAATGCAATTGAAGAAGCGAAGCACATTTATTTCCGGGGCGCCGGCATAATAGATGCGCTTTCTGCCGCAGGGGCGGGACGGAAAGAATTCAGGATAGGTGAAACAGGCTTCGGTGCAGGCCGCCTGCTCATTGCCTTCATGGATTTTCTGGATAATTGCGGAATCACGGATTTAGTGATCACCTACAATTCCGTTGAACTGCACCCAGTAGCTTCTGAGCGGATGGCGTCCATTCTGGATGGGTTCAGGACAGAGGCCGGGCCGCTTATCGATCTGCTTGTCCTGGCCTACGGCCGCGTCGAGATTTCCAGGCCGGGGTGGCACAGTATTCAGTTCACCCGGCCTTTCGGCGCCCTGACCCTGAATCTCTGGATTGGTGAGGCGCTTGAAATGGTCCATGCGCTCACAATTCCCTGTGACGCATGGTTTCTGGATGGTCATGGACCAAAGAAAAACCCCGCCATGTGGCGGCATGAACTTCTTATGGCGAAAGGAGAAAAAACAGTGACCGGCGGGACCTGCGCCACCTTTACTGTTGCCGGAGAAGTGAGACGCGGACTTACATCTGCGGGATTTTCGGTTGAGCAGCGCCCTGGTTTTGGCGGGAAAAAATCAGTGCTCAAAGGGCTAAAACTGTAGTGCAGGCATTGCACATTTGATAGAGCCGGACAGGGCGGCCTTATTTATAATGTATTACGGCTTCGTACTCAATGCTTGCATGTTCGGAAGCCTGCTTATCTATGTTCCCATGACAGGTGATTGCGCCCTTTTTCACCTTCTTATGAGTTTTGACCATGTCAGCGAGCACGGAGTTCAGATCAAACCCGCCTCCGTCACAACCCTTTATCATGCAGTCCATATTAAAAAGAGCATAAGAGTCGGGAACGATATTTACAGTTCGCACCATAAGGACGGGCCTTTCGCTTTTCTGTAAATATGTCATGGAAATTACAATGTCCGAAACAGAAGGGAACCGGTCTGAAACCAGTCCGGCAGCAAGGTTCTTCTGTCTCTTTAATTCCTTGATTACTGCAAAGTTTTGCCTGTTCACCATTATCACCTCCCAAAAATAAATCCCCCCTGCTTTTGGAGCAAGGGGGATTTTGTCTGTTAATTACAGTTTGACGACATTGATCGCCTTGGGGCCTTTCGGGCCTTTTTCGGTGTCAAAGCTTACTGCTTCACCCTCGGCAAGAGACTTGAATCCGTTGCCTGTGATCGAAGTATGGTGTACGAATACTTCGCTTCCGTCTTCAGCTGAAATAAAGCCGAAGCCCTTTGAATCATTGAACCACTTTACTGTTCCATTAGCCATTTCATTTACCTCCTTTTCTTGAAATTAAAATCTCAGAAGGTATCATCACAAAAAAAATTAGCCACAAAGTCAAAAGTCTTTGTGGCTTCATCAACTGCAAAAACTTCCAAAATTCTTGCTTAAGCATAGCAGGTATCCATCGGCAAGTCAATGGAAGAGCTTCCCGCCCCGCTGGATGATTGGATTTAAGTTCCTCCTCATGCATATATGCGGATGTATATTATGCTGCCGCTGATTGTCAAACGGGTTAGCACATCCCGATCATTTAATAAAGTTGCGGGCAGGGGAAAAACGCGGTAATATTCCCTTTAAGGAAAAAACAAAGAGGTATTGATGGACCCTGCTATAGACAGATTTCCAAATCTCCCTGAACGGATTGACGGATTGGGAGACCTGGCATGCAATCTCTGGTGGAGCTGGCATCCTGCGGCGAGAATGCTATTTAAAATGCTGGACCGTCCGGCGTGGAAAGAAAGCGTCCATAACCCGGTCAGGATGCTGCGGGAAATCCCCCTGGAAATACTCAAATCCGCAGCGTCCAATCCCGACTACCTGACGCATTACGACATGATACTTGCGAGGTCTCACAGTGAAATGGAAGCGGAAACCTGCTGGTTTACAGAAAACATTGTTAAGTCAAAATGTTCACCCATTGCCTATTTTTCCGCTGAATACGGACTGCATCGTTCCCTCCCCTTCTATGCCGGCGGACTGGGTTTCCTGGCGGGTGATCATCTTAAAGAATGCAGCGACCTCGGCATACCTCTTGTGGCAATGGGCTTTATGTATCCCGAAGGTTATCTCCGCCAGAAGGTCCGTGTGGACGGCTGGCAGGAGCACGTGGCTGAAGCTCTTGACAGGGACGCGGCGCCGATCGAAAGGGTCTTCGATGATAAAGGTCAACGGCTTGTGGTCAAGGTGCCTTTTATTGATCCCCCGTTATATGTAGCGGTCTGGAAGGTAGCTGTCGGCCTCACGACGCTCTATTTGATGGACACGGACATGGAGCTGAACGACCCGTGGAACCGGTCGATATCCGCCCATCTCTATATTGGCGATATTGAACAGCGGCTGCGTCAGGAAATCGTGCTCGGCATAGGAGGCTCCGAGGTTTTAAATACGATAGGCATAAGGCATTCCGTATTGCATCTCAATGAAGGACACCCGGCATTTGCAATACTGGAGCGGATCAGGAAACGTGTTGAGGGCGGTATGAGTTTTGACGATGCGGCACAGCAGGCGCGTAACACCACTGTTTTTACGACACATACCCCGGTGCCGGCCGGCCACGATATTTTTCCCTTCCATCTCATGGACAAATATTTCAGCCACTACTATCCGAAACTGGGCCTGGACCGAGATGCCTTTCTCCGGTTGGGAATACATCCGGAGCAGCCTGCGGCGGGATTCAACATGACGGCCTTTGCTCTCAGGATGTCGGCCTCCAACAATGGTGTAAGCAAAAGACACGGCGAGGTGGCGCGTAGAATGTGGCGGTCGCTATGGCCTGATCGAAAAGAAGAAGATGTCCCCATTGATTCGATCACCAATGGAATTCATGTGCCCACGTGGATAGAGCCCAAGATGGAGCTCCTGTTCAATAAATACCTGCCTGAAGGATGGCTGAAAAATCATGACGACCCGCATATCTGGGATTTTATTGATGACATCCCGGACAAGGAATTGTGGCAGACCTACATCTGGGTCAAGATCAAATTGATTGATTTTATACGGGAGCGGGCGCGGATAAGATGGGTGGCAGACAGGCCGGGGCCTATTAATATTATAGCGGGAGGCACCCTGCTGGACCCCCTTACTTTTACAGTCGGTTTTGCGCGGCGTTTTGTCACGTATAAAAGGCCTGACCTGATATTTCACAACCTGGAGCGGCTGAAGAAACTCCTCAACAACCGCTGGAGACCTCTGCAGATCATCTTTGCCGGCAAGGCCCATCCAGCTGATGACGAAGGGAAAAGAATACTTCAGCGCATATTTAATTTTGCCCTGGACCCTGACCTGGGAGGGAGGATCGCCTTTGTCGAAGACTATGATGAACAACTCGCGCAATACTTGGTGCACGGGGTAGACCTCTGGCTCAACAATCCTGTGCCGCCATTAGAAGCGAGCGGAACGAGCGGCATGAAGGCCGGCCTCAACGGGGTCCCGAACCTGAGCATCCTGGACGGCTGGTGGTTAGAGGGCTATACTGGCAATAACGGATGGGCCTTTAACGGCAGCGGGGACGAAAGGGACGCGGAATCAATTTATGATCTTCTTGAGACAAAGATCATCCCCCTGTATTACAGGCTGGATGATAACGGCATCCCGCACGGCTGGATAAAGGTCATGAAAGAAGCCATAAAGAATACAGGGTCCGGATTCAGCGCGCGCAGGATGGTAAAAGAGTATGCTACAAAGTTTTACCGCAGCGCGCTGAAATCGGCTGTGAGCGGGACGTCTTCATAGCCCACGGCATTTCTTCTTTTAAGAGATGAGGGTTGACTTGCCGGAAAATTCTGCTATCCTTTTATGTACAGGGAAAGGGATGGTTTGCAAAAGGAGGTTTAGATTATGAATATGTCAATGCCGAAAATATCAAATTGTGAGGTCACCGATTGTTCATATAATTCAAATAAAAAATGTCATGCGATGGCTATCACTATCGGAGATTCGTCCTGTGCCATGTGCGACACCTTCGCCAGAATGAACAAAAAAGGCGGGAACCCCGCCATTATCGCGGGTGTAGGCGCATGCAAGTCCGATAACTGTAAGTTCAATGATGCCCTTGAATGTACGGCGAGCAATGTAATCGTCGGGATGCATTCAAATCATGCAGACTGTAAAACGTTTGCTGCGAGATAAGAAAAAGAGGACCAGCAAAAACAAACATCAACTTGCAAGCCGTCCCTTAACCCTTGTTGAATTTTGTGACTGAGGAATAACCAAGGTACAATGCCGGGAAGAACGATCTGGAAGGGGTACATTCAATTCAGCGATATCATTGTGCCTGTTAAGCTCCACACCGCTGTCCATCAGGACCGCATCCAGTTTCACCTTCTCCACAAGCGTGATCGCGTGAAGTTGCACCAGCAGATGATCTGCGCCTATGAAAAAGCTCCTGTGCCGCCGGAGGAACAGGTCAAAGGGTTTGAACTGGAAGAGAGAAAATATATCCTCGTCGGTCCTGCCGAGCTTGAGCAGACCGGACCAGAAGACGGGCGGATGATCGAAGTCCACGAATTCGTCAAAGACGGGCAGATCGATCCCGTATTTCATGAACGCATGTACTACCTGGAGCCGGATACCACCTCAAAGGAGTATCACACTCTTGCCGGCGCATTAAAGGAAACGGGCACGGCAGGGATTTGTACCTGGACCATGAGGCGACGGTCCTATCTCGGGGCCTTGCAGGTAAACGGGAAGATCCTCTGCCTGAGCACCCTGCGATATGCCGATGAAGTGATTGCTGTAAAATCTCTTGAGCTGCAGAAAACTTCTTTGTCTGAAAAAGAGCTGAAGATCGCAAGGGACCTGATCAGCCAGTTGTCAGCCCCTTTTCAGCCGCAGAAATTCGAAAACGAACATCAGAAAAAGCTCCAGGCTTTGATAGATAAAAAGGTCCGGGGAGAAAAGATCACGCTCCTGCGCCCGAAACATTTGAAACCCACAGCTCCGGACAAGCTTCTTGAGGCGTTGAAGGCGAGTTTGAAGAGGGTAGCGTGAAAAGAAGGTTTGAAGGGTTAAAAGAGTTTAAAGGGTTCAAGGAGTTATAGGGGTTATAGGGGTCAAGATAAGCTCACCCCTCAAACCCTTTTGACCCTTTTAACTCTTCAAACTCTTTTAACCCTTCAAACCCTTAAAGGATTTTTATGGCCCTGCAGGAAATATGGAACGGGACGATCAGCTTCAGCCTTGTTGCGATACCGGTAAAACTGGTGCGTGCTGTCGAGACCGGGCATGTCTCTTTTCGCATGCTTCATAGTAAAGACTATTCCCCACTCGCAAGAAAAATGTATTGCCCTAAAGAAGAGGCGATAGTCCCGGCGGATGAGATTGTCAGGGGATACGAGATCACTCCCGACAAATACATCGTGATAACGGACAAGGAGCTGGAATCCGTTTCCCCCGAACGAAGCCGTACGATTGAGATCCTGGAGTTCATCGATATAAGGGACGTGGACCCGGTCTATTATGATCACCCGTATTATCTTGTTCCTTCCAAAGGGGGCGAAAAGGCTTACCGCCTGCTGGTTGAAGTGATGGGCCAGACGAACAGGGCCGGGCTTGCAAAGTTCGTGCTGCGGGAGCGTGAGTATCTCGTTGCTGTAAAGAGCACGGATGGGGCGCTGTCCCTGATCACGCTTCACTACAGCGGAGAGATACTGCCCGGTGAAGACCTCTTTCCAAAGGAAGATAAGATCGAAGCCGGAGAGAAGACCCGCATGAAGAAGATCATCAGAGATATGACCGCCGACTTCCATCCTGACAAATACGCTGACGAACGCCGGAAGAAGATCACGAAGCTTCTGGAGAAGAAGGCAAAAGAAGAAGGCACTGTCGAGGCCCCTGAAATCGAAGAGGAAGTGGAAGAAGGCGTTGTCGATCTTGTCGCAGTGCTGGAGGAAAGCATGCGCAAGGTGAAAGAGCACCGGTGAGCAAAAAAATCGTCGATGCTGCCGGGAGAAGGCTTTCCCTGTCGAACCTGAATAAGGACCTCTACCCCTCCTATGGTTTCACCAAGGCCCATGTCCTGGAATACTACCGCCGGATCGCAGACTTCATCCTGCCTCATTTAAAAGACCGGGCGCTGACCTTGAAGCGTTACCCTGACGGAACGGAAGAGGAGTTCTTTTTCGAGAAGCGCTGTCCCGCGCATCGTCCCGCCTGGGTGAAGACAGCGGAGGTGCATCATAAAGAAGACCGGATGACCGTCTGCCTCGTCAATGACCTGGAGACGCTCATGTGGGTGGAAAACCTTGCGTCTATTGAGCTGCATGTGCCTCTTGCCAGGGCCGGTTCCCCTGAGACCCCGGATTCCATTGTCTTTGATCTCGATCCCGGCGACCAGGCAAACATCCTGGATTGCGCGAAGGTGGCCCTGATACTTCGTGACCTGCTCTTTCAAATGAAGCTTGAATGCTATGCAAAGACATCGGGCAAAAAAGGACTCCATGTATATGTCCCTTTGAACCGCAAAGAGGCGACCTTCGAGGACACCAGGAGATTTTCAAAGGCCGTGGCGGAAGTACTTCAGCGCAACTATCCTGAACTGGTCACTGCAAAGATGGCGAAGGAACAACGGACAAAAAAAGTCTTCATCAATTGGTCTCAGAATGACCCCTCAAAGACGATGATCTGCGTCTACTCCCTGCGTGCGCGGGAAAAACCGGTTGTCTCGTTTCCCCTTGAATGGGGGGAGCTGGAAATTTTGAACAAACAGGGCGATCCTGATAAAATGGTAATCATGCATTCTGATGCGGTAAACAGGTCAGAGAAAAACGGCGACCTTTTCCGGGAGATGTTTACGAAAAAACAAAAGATACCTTATCTATGATGAAGGGCGAACGCCCTTGGCCCCACTTTTAACCAATATGGGATTAAGAGAATACAAGAGCAAACGGAAATTTACAAAAACCCCTGAGCCGGAACCGGAGGAGAGGATTGTCCCGGATTTACGGACTGACCACCCCTATCATTCCCCTCCTAATTTAGGAAGGGAGCATCAGCTCATTTTTGTCGTCCATAAGCACGCGGCGCGAAACCTGCACTATGACCTGAGACTTGAGCTGGATGGGGTCCTTAAGAGCTGGGCTGTGCCGAAGGGGCCTTCGCTTGACCCTTCCATCAAAAGGCTCGCCATGATGGTTGAAGACCACCCGTTTGATTACAAGGATTTTGAAGGCGTCATCCCTGAAGGTAATTACGGCGCTGGAGGTGTCGTCATCTGGGACAGGGGCGCGTATCATCATCCTTCCGTAGAAGACAAAAATGAGAGTGAGAAGCTTTTGCGGGAGGGTTTAAGAAAGGGGGACCTTAAGTTTGTCCTCAACGGGGAAAAGCTTAAGGGCGAATTTGCCCTTGTGAGGATGCGGAAAGACGAGAAGTCATGGCTGCTCTTGAAAAAGAAAGACCGGTATGCCGGTGACATAGCCATTTTAAAGGAGAACCGTTCAGTGGTATCCGGCAAGACACTTGAGGAAGTGTCCGAAGGCGGGCCGGGCAAATCTTTCAAACAAAAAAAACTTAAACAGATACGTCTGCACGAAGCCCTGGAAGAGGAAGATTTAAAGGACGCGCCGGTTGTCCCGATGCCACACAACTTACAACCGATGCTCGCGACGCCGGGCAAAAAGCCGTTTGATCACCCGGACTGGATTTTTGAGATGAAATGGGACGGATACCGGGCAATAGCGGAAATCCGGGACGGAGATGCCTCACTTTATTCCCGCAACCGGATCTCGCTCACTCAAAAGTTTTTACCCATTGCCGAAGCCCTGCGGAAATCCGGATTCGATGCTGTCCTGGACGGCGAGATTGTTGTAGTGGATGATCAGGGTCATCCGAATTTTCAGATGCTGCAGAATTACCGGAAATCCAAAAGCGGCCATTTACTCTACTACGTATTTGATCTCCTTCATTTTAAGGGGCACGACCTGACGGACCTGCCCCTGCTCAGGAGAAAAGAACTCCTGAGAAAAATACTCCCGTCTTCTTCCAAAGTAAAATTCAGTGACCATGTCCTGAAAGACGGCTCCCTGTTTTTCAAAGTCGTCGAAAAAAAGGGGCTTGAGGGGATCATCGCAAAACATGCTCAAAGCACATACCTCGCAGGTAAAAGGAGCAGGCAGTGGCTCAAAGTAAAGACACGGCCAACACAGGGGGGCGTGATAGCCGGGTTCACGGCGCCAAGAGGCGGCAGGAAATA
>JACRQA010000043.1 GCA_016222915.1 Nitrospirota bacterium
ACCGAGTGTAAATCGTTGACTGAAGGTCCGCCCACCAGGGACATGGCCGGGAGCGTGTGCGTATAGGTAAAAGGCACGCCGATTGCGGCTGTAGTCTGGCCCGTGGGATTTTGCTTGACGATTGTTTCTACGGGGATGAAAAGGTCCTGACAGGCATTATTGGAACCATAATAAGAACTGTTGGAAAACCATATCCTGTGGTCAATATTGGCGCACGCCATATTGCCTATGTAGTAAACGTTGTCGAAGATTATGAGATAAATTGTCGGGTCATTAGTTTGAAAATTAATGGTAGTGGTCAGCGGTTTTGTTACAGGGAAGTTCTTGAACGTGCAATCCACGTCGATCGTGATCTGGGTAGGAGCAGGACGAATATTACCGTCAATCACTCCGAAGTAAGGAGCATCGCTGCAAAACTTCTCCGCGCCGAGCGCCGGAGAGGCAGTTCCTATCAACAGGGCAAAAAGGATGAGCAGCGGAATAACGAACGCGAAGCCCTGTTTGCCGCAAGTGCGTTTAGATGAGTAAGGCATTATGTCTTTTCTTCTCCCAATAAAAAAGCCCGTCAGAATGGTATTTGTTACCACTCTGACGGGCCAAAGTTGGCCTCTAAATGAAGAGGTGCTTAAGTTACCGTAATTACTACTTCAGCGTTTCGCTCTTTCTTACAAAAATGATCCCTCCGTTTTGCATTCCGATTGTAATTTCCCCTGTCCAGTCATCCTGGACGATCTCTATCTTCCTGAGCGCTTCTGCCAATAACTTTTTCCACCTCAGGTTGTTTGTCCTATCCGGCAAGGGGAGCGTTACTGCAAGCGGTCTTTCTGAAGAATTCATATATACATCTTGCCTGAACAACTCGGAGTAATCAGTGCGTCCGGTCACAAGTGATATTCTTGCAGGAACAGCTTGAGGGCTGAAAAAATAAATCGGGATGGATCGAATATAAAGAAATCCCGGCGTACAAACCTGCCGCCGGGGATTGGATAAAATATTTCAGTCGAAGTCAGGAAATATTTTTACTTCAAGCGGCTTGCCGCTCTCAAGTTTTTGAACGGCAGTCAGTATCCCCCCTTCGACGTACGACAGTTTGAAATTCCCAAACCCTTTTCTTGCCAGGCTCATCGCGTCCGAAGGACACCCGCCTTCGCAGCCCGCCACCCCCCTGATCATCCTGGGTATCAGCTTGTCCATTTCATAAGGCGCAAGATCGACTCCAAATTTTTTTCCAAAGCCGACGATATCTCCCATTACTCCGTTCACATCAAACCTGTGCGGGTCCTCGATGTTAATAGTCAGAGACTCACCGTTTATGCTTACATCGATATCCACTAAAATACCTCCTGAAGCTCATGATAATCAGAAAATATATACCTGCTATAATAACAAATCCCGAACACAGAATTTACACTTCAGCGATATTATTGTCTACAAAATAAGCCCCTGCTCCTTCAAATACGTCTGCAGCTCCCTCAATGCCCTCCCCCTGTGGCTCATGGAGCTTTTCTCCTCATCGGTCATTTCGGCAAATGTCCTGTCATGACCTTCCGGGTAAAAGACCGGGTCATATCCAAAACCCTTTTCCCCTCTGGGCGTTGTCCCGAGCCTGCCATCAACGTGTCCCAAAAATGTTTTGATGCCGCTCCTAGTAGCCAACGCTATGCAGCATACAAACCGTGCCCCCCGTTTTTCATCAGGTACACCTTCCATCTCTCTTAACAGCTTCTCAAGGTTGGCCCAATCATCTGTTACTTCCCCTGCATACCGTGCGGAAAATACCCCGGGGGCTCCGCCGAGCGCATCCACCTCCAGCCCGGAGTCATCGGCAACAGCGGTCATCCCTGAACATTCAAAAATATACACGGCCTTCTTAACGGCATTGGCCTCAAAAGTGGCCCCATCCTCTTCAACTTCTTCGCACTGAGGGAATTCATCAGGTGTGTGGATAGTTACAGTCGCATCCTTTCCCGCAAAGCCACAGGCCTCTATGATGCTTTTTAATTCCTGTATCTTTTTCTTGTTTCGTGACGCGAGAATAATGTCCATAGCTGTTATCTCCGCAAGATATTAAGGGCGGGTTTGAACCCGCCCCTACAATTTTAATTTCGATGCGAGCTTGATCGCCTCAAGCATGCTGGATGGATTCGCCTTGTTTTTCCATGCAATGTCAAACGCTGTCCCGTGGTCAGGAGACGTCCTGATGATCGGAAGTCCTACTGTAACATTTACCCCTGTATCAAAGGCAATCATTTTAAATGGGATCAGGCCCTGGTCGTGATACATGCAGACGATTATATCGAATGCTCCGTCGTATGCTTTGTGAAAAATTACATCAGGAGGATAAGGCCCAGAGACCGAAAGCCCGGCAGACTGTGCTTTTTGGACCGCCGGGATTATCGACTTTATCTCCTCTTTGCCCATAATGCCTGACTCTCCTGCGTGCGGGTTCAGCCCTGCCACTGCAATGCGCGGGTTATCGATACCGAGCATCTTGGTTCCAACCCCGGCAAGCTTTATCGTTTCGAATACGAGCTTGCCGTTAATTCTTTTTGGAACGTCTTTTAAGGGAATATGGATGGTGCAGAGAATGACCTTCAATTTCTCGCTTGCAAACATCATGGCAAACTTCCCGGAGCCGGTCAGCTCTGCCAGAAGCTCTGTATGCCCCGGCCAGGGATAACCAGCCATCTTAAGCGACTCCTTGGATATAGGGGCCGTGACTATCGCATCGACCTCTTTTTTCAAGGCGAGCTCAACAGACTTCTTTATATATTTAACGATGGCCCTGCCTGCATTTTTTGAAGGGACATTTTTTTTAAAAGCCGGACCGGACTTCATGTCCATCACTTCAAACGTCCCGGCTTCCGGTCTTGATTCGGATATGCCGGATATGGATCTGATTTTCAGGGGGAGACCGGTAAGTTTTACAGCTTCGCTCAAGACACCGGCGTCACCGATGACCACCGGATTACAGTAGTCCCGTATCTCAGCGCAGAACATTGCCTTGACAATAATCTCAGGCCCGACTCCGCCGGGGTCTCCCATTGTTATAGCTATGTTCTTACTGTTTCTCAATTGAAATACCTATAGATGAGGCAGGGGGCCTGCGTTATTGTAGGGGCATGGCGCGCCATGCCCCTACACTGCGATACCTTCAGTGAATTGATCTATAACTTGTACCAACCTATTTGTCCCTCGGCTGCCTGCCGCCCTGAGGCCTTGTGAATCTCGGCTTTCTGGGAGGCAATGCAACTATGGCATCCATTTCCACCTGGACGTCAAGTGGGAGCTTTCCGGCCTGAAACGTGGTCCTTGCCGGGGGATATTGAGAAAAATATTTTTCATAGATGGCGTTGAATCTCTGGAAATCATGAATGTCCGCTAACAAACAGGTGACCCTTAACACACAGTCCATATCAGCCCCCGCCTCTTCCGTAATGATCTTTATATTGTTCAGGACCGCTTCCGTCTCCTCTTCAATCGTTCCCCGGACCAGTTCCCCGGTTGCAGGATCAACCGGCACCTGGCCGGATATATACAGCAAGCCGTCATGAATTACAGCCTGGGAATAAGGGCCTTTGGGTTCAGGGGCCTTGTGTGTGAAGAATACCTTTTTGCCGGCCATATCTTAAGCTCCTTGCAGATTGATTAACAGGACAAAAAAAGGGCCGGCCCTAAAGGTCGGCCCTTTTTCTATTCAATTACTTTTTTGCTTTTGTGCTCTTTGTGGCTTTCTTCGGAGCACTCTTAGTGTCTGAAGCCTTTTTTGTCTTCTTAGTGCTGCATGTTCCGCACCCCATAAGTTGTCCTCCTTCCCCGATATTTTATTGAACGATTAGTGTATTATTTTAACACTTGATTAATTATTGTCAACTGCTAAAATTGATATAGCTGCTGACCTATGTAAATAATTTTATGACAGGAGAGTGAATATGGCCAAATCCATCAAAGGGACAACGACCGAACAAAATCTATTAAAGGCCTTTGCAGGAGAATCTCAGGCGAGAAACAGGTATACCTACTTTGCCGGGGTCGCGAAGAAAGAGGGCTATGAACAGATCGCGGCTTTTTTCCTTGAGACAGCGGACAACGAAAAAGAACATGCCAAGGTCTTTTTCAAATATCTTGAGGGTGGGGACGTGGAGATCACGGCGTCTTATCCGGCCGGGACCATCAAGAGCACCGGCGAAAACCTGGACCATGCGGCTGATGGTGAAAATCTTGAATGGACCACCCTCTATGCCGACTTTGAGAAGATCGCGATGGATGAGGGTTTCCCCGAAATAGCGAGGGCCTTCAGAGAGATCGCAAAGGTCGAAAAATTTCATGAGTCACGGTACAGGAAATTATCGGCCAATATCAGAGACAGGTCGGTGTTCAAAAAGAGTTCCGCTAAAAAATGGCATTGCAGAAACTGCGGTTATATTCACGAAGGCGCAGAGGCCCCACCGGAATGTCCCGCATGCAAGCACCCCCGGTCCTATTACGAGGAATTAGCGGAGAACTACTGATACATATAAATATGTTATTGACCTCGAAGTCACCGTAGAAGAAGTTGGGAGGATGAGAAGTTGAGACAGGACTGGTATTACTTCATTTCTCCGTCTTGAAAAGCTCATTCAGAACAATTTCTATCTGCTTGGGGTTCATTACTCCATTGTCAAGAAAAATTCTTCCGATCAGTCTATGAGGTCTGTTGGCCATATCATCATCTATCTGCTCGGAAACGGCCCGCTTGACCTGCTCGGCAGTGACATAGCCCTTTTCAACGGCTATCTGACCGAAACGGGGACAATACTTCTGCGACAGTTCTTTATCGATATCATTTGCCATTATTCATACCTCCAGACATAAACATTATATCCCATTTTAAATCCAACTCAATATAACATATGATCGGACGAACGGTAAAGAATATTTAATCCGCCGCCCTGCAGACGCTCAGGCGACCTCAACCAGCTTATAGCGCGCGCTCCCCAGCCCGATCTTTTGCGCGTATTCAAATTCATGCAGATGCGCCGATATCCTGCCCCCCCTTGAGAATATGTCCCTGCTTTGAGTGAGCATGTCAAAGCATGCCTTGTCCACCGCCAGAACGTCTTTTGAGGCAAAGATGCCGGTGTCGCCGATTATCCGGGGATCGTCTCCCGCGATGCAGTCACACTCATTTGTCACGTCAAAGGCAAAATTGAAAAATAATTTCTTCTTGATAAGCGATAGTATGCCGCACGCGTATTCGGCCATACGCTCCGCGAATATAGCGGCGTCTTCCTGCCAGTTGATGTTTACTGCGTCAAGCTTGCACGCGGAGATGCATTCACAACAGCCGATACAGAGATTTGAATTGATGAAGGCCGTCCCGCTATGTTCCGAGATTGCGGAGACGGGACAGTGCTCTATGCATGTCCCGCAGAGCGTACATTTGGCAGTATCGATGTAGGGCTTTAATGACGAATGCTGGATCTGCTTTCCGGCGCGCGAGGCCATCCCCATGGCAACGTTCTTCATGGAGGAGGCAAAGCCGGACATGATGTGCCCGGTGACGTGGGACAAAACTATCAAATCATCCATCACGGTAACAAGTGAGGGGACCTTTATCTCCTTAACATTATGGAAATCAACCTTGACGGACCTTGAATCCGTCCCGAATACACTGTCTGCAATAATATAAGGACACCCGAGATTGCCTGGTGTAAAACCCTTTCTGTACGCAAGCTCAAGGTGGTCCACTGCATTCTGCCGCTGACCGCAGTAAATGACATTCGTGTCAAAAACAAATGGCCTTGCGCCCTGCTCCTTGAGTTTATCTACAAGAACACGCACCACTTCAGGCTTTATATGCCCGGTGCTTTTCTCGTCTCCGACCGTCATCTTAATGCCCACAAAAGAACCTTCACTGAATTGCCGTACGAATGTCTCGATGCCGCTAATCAAAGCCTTAAAACAATCCGCATGGCCCTGCCCTTTTTTTAATGCGCTGAAATATACCTCAGTCTCCATTCATCACCTCTATCCGGGTCTCCTCACTCTGTATTTTTTTACAAACTTCACGGGATTATAGGACATCTTTGAACTTCTCAGGCCCTCGATCCCCAGGTCCTGCTCCCGGTTTACAAACCTGCAATCAGCCGCCTCATGCATCAGGAACTCCTGGTTGATGACCTGGTAAAGACCGGGAATAGAGGTGTTCGCTTTTTCGATATGGACCACAAGGGTATCGGGCAATAATTTTTCCCCCAGGGAGAGCGCGACTATTTTGTTTTCAATCCTTATTATCCCGCCCTTCATATTCAGCGCTTCGAAGTTATTCAGCATCTCAAGTATCGCGCACCGCTCCTTATGCAGCCCGTAATACTTCTCACAGTCCCTCTCCTGGCACCAGTATTTTTCAAATTCCAGGCATTCACCGATGAGGGCAGGCGTAAGAGATACATATTCATATTTATAAGCGTTCCTGAATTTATTGACCTTATTTTTTTTGTCATGGAACCTTCTGCCTTTGAGGTTTATAAGATCATTGACTTCATATACATAATCAAAATGGTCACGCTCTTCCTCCACGATATACTTTTCATTGTCCATCAGATAAGCCCTGGCAAAACTCTCCGGGACCCTCTCGAAATACGGTCCGCCCGGATATTTCTCCAGGTATTTAAAGCCCTGGTCAAGCGCTTCAGGAATCCTGTCATTACCTACAGGACAAAACATGGAAGCCGGGCCCGTGTCCTTTAATATCATCAAGTTGCTCCCTAACTGCGACACTTTGAAATTATATGTGTCTCTGAAGGCAAAGAGATTGGTAAAGGTATATTCGGAGGCCTCAAGGGGAAATGCGGACAACATGTCCCTTATACTGTCCTTGAAAGACAACTCTATATCTGTAAACTGAGGGAACTCAGGCAGCGCCATAGATTCAATTATATATCAAATCTAAAATCGCATGGCAACATACCCTACGGCCGCCCTTCTCATTTCCCTCTGACAATGCCCTTATATAACACCTTGACGGGCGCGTCGGTAAGATTGTCCCACATCAG
>JACRQA010000217.1 GCA_016222915.1 Nitrospirota bacterium
AAGGTGCATTTAATACAGAAAGACCCCTCTATCGGCGGCACGATGGTCATGTTGGATAAGACCTTCCCCACCGGGGACTGTTCGATGTGCATGATATCCCCGAAGATGGTTGAGGTAGGCCGTCATATTAATATAGATGTTCATTCTCTTGCGGAGGTAGTCTCTGTTGAGGGCAACCCCGGAGATTTCAAGGTCAAAGTAAAGCTCGCGCCCCGTTATGTTGATGCTGATAAGTGCACCGGCTGCGGCGATTGCGAGGTAAAATGCCCCAAGAAAATCCCGAATGAATTTGATCAGTCGCTTGGCAAACGCAAGGTCATTTATTCCCTGTTTGCCCAGGCAGTGCCGAATACGAGGGCCATTGACGCAAGACACTGCCTCTATCTGACCAAAGGCACGTGCCGCCTGTGCGAAAAGGCGTGTAAGGCAGGCGCGATTAATTATGAAGATAAAGAGCGCGTGATTGAAATCAACGCTGGCGCAGTCATTCTATCTCCAGGACTGGACCGTTATGACGCGACAATACGAGGCGAATTAGGCCTTGGCCGCTGGAAGAATGTTGTGACATCCCTCCAGTTTGAGAGGATACTCTCTGCATCAGGCCCGTTTAAAGGAGAGGTGAAGCGCCCCTCTGATGAAAGGCATCCCAGGAAGGTAGCGTGGATACAGTGCGTTGGATCGAGGGACTCTCATAATGCAAATCCCTGGTGCTCATCGGTGTGCTGTATGTATGCAACCAAACAGACCATTATTGCAAAGGAGCATGATAAGAATATCGAGCCGACCATCTTTTATATGGAGATGAGGGCATTCGGCAAGGACTTTGATAAATACGTTGAACGCGCCAAGAAGGAATATGGCGTCCGTTATCAGCGGGCCATGATCTCAGCTGTCAGGGAAGAACCTGAAACCGGGAACCTTCTGATGCGCTATGCTGACGAGGCAGGAAAACTTATAGATGAATCTTTTGATATGGTGGTCCTGTCGATAGGACTCCAGCCCCACAAAGACGCGGCCCAGTTTGCAAAGACCTTCGGCATTGAGACCAACCCATACCTTTTTGCAAAGACCTCACCCCTTCGTCCTGTTCAGACAACACGCGACGGGATTTTTGTGACAGGCACTTACCAGGGGCCGAAAGATATCCCTGATACCGTGATGCAGGGGAGCGCCGTAGCAGGCGAGGCCATGGCCCTGCTCAGTGAGGCTCGCGGAACGGAAGCTGTTCATAAGGAATTGCTGCCGGAAAGGGACGTTGAGAATGAGAAGCCGAGGATCGGTGTTTTTGTCTGCCATTGCGGCACAAATATAGCCGCAACCGTGAATATAGACGAAGTTGTGGCAGCGGCAAAACAACTGCCTGACGTTGCGTTTGTAACAAACACGATTTACGCATGCGCGCAGGACAACCAGGACATGATAAAGCAGGTTGTGAAGGACAATAACCTGAACAGGGTCATAATCGCATCATGTACGCCGAGGACGCATGAGCCTTTATTCCAGGAGACTATCCGCGATGCAGGATTAAACAAATATCTCTTTGACCTTGCCGATATCAGGGAGCAGTGCTCCTGGTGTCATATGGGGCAGAAGGAAGAGGCGACAAAGAAGGCGGTCAAGATAGTGAAGATGTCTGTCGCGAAATCCCGTTTGCAGAAGCCGTTAACAACGGATTATGTCGGCGTTACCCCTGCATGTATGATCATTGGCGGCGGCATCGCGGGCATGACCTCAGCGCTTTCGCTTACAGACCAGGGTTTTGAAGTGCATGTAGTTGAAATGGAGAAAGAGCTTGGCGGGCTAACGAGGAATTTATACCGGACGCTGGAAGGCAATGATGTGCAGGAATTTCTCAAATCCACAATCGAAAAAGTACAAGCGCATAAGCGCATTACTGTTCATACAGGCACACAGGTAAAGAAGACCGAAGGATTTGTGGGCAATTTCAAGACAACCCTCAGCAATGATACCCATATAAGTCATGGGGCAATAATCATTGCCACAGGCGGGACTGAATATAAGCCGACGGAATATCTGGCCGAAGAATGCGACAAAGTGATCACGCAGAGAGAGCTTGAGAAGAGGATCGCCTCAGGAGAGAAATTCAATCCGCGTGAAAAGTTCGTGATGATACAGTGCGTCGGCTCCCGCGAAGAACCCAACCAGTACTGTTCGCGTGTATGCTGCCAGGACGCAGTCAAGAACGCAATCGCCATAAAGGAGCAGAACCCTGGTTCCCAGGTAATCATACTATACAGGGACATCCGCACATACGGACTGCGCGAGGATTATTACAAAAAGGCGCGCGACATCGGTGTGATGTTTGTCCGCTATGACGTTGATAAAAAACCCCAGGTCGAAAAAGCCGGCGACAAGCTGAAAGTCAGGACATGGGATTATATGTTAAATAAGGAATTGATGATCGATGCCGACTGGCTGGTACTTTCTACCGGCCTGAGGCCCCATCCCACGACGGAGAACACGGGAAAGATGTATAAGGTGACCCGCAACGTGGATGGATATTTTCTTGAGGCGCACGTGAAGCTGCGTCCGGTTGATTTTCCGAGTGAGGGCATCTTTGTTTGCGGGCTTGCTCATGCGCCCAAGAACCTCGATGAGACCATAACCCAGTCTCTCGCAGCAGCGGGACGTGCCGGTGTGATACTGTCTCATGAAAGACTTGCCGTATCCGGAATTATAGCCAAGCACAAGAAGGAGCTTTGCATGTCATGCCTCGGCTGCTTCAGGGTCTGTCCCTTTGATTCGCCTTACATCGGCGAAGACGGAAAGGTCGCCCACAACGAGGTCAAGTGCATGGGCTGCGGCATATGCGCTGCGCTCTGCCCGGCAAAGGCGTTCCAGGTCAATAATTTCCGCGACGACCAGATCCTTGCCATGATTGACGCGGCGACAGAGTGCGAGTCAGGAGTGGTCGGAGGATGAATATTTCCCCTCTTTGAAAAAGAGGGGACAATATGGAAGATCATAAAGATTGAGGAAGGAAGATTAAAGAAATGAACAAGGCTGCTGAATCAACTGAAGAGGTAACGCCCCCTTCTATTGAGAAATCTCATGAAACACCTGAAGGGTGGGAGCCGAATATACTTGCCTTTGCATGCCACTACTGCGCCTTTGCAGCAGCGGACCTTGCGGGCGTTATGCGGCTTTCTTATTCGCCTAACGTCAAGATAATACGTCTCCCATGCACAGGCAAGCTGGACCAGATATACGTCCTGAGGGCCTTTGAAAAAGGCATAGACGGCGTGTTCGTGGCAGGTTGACTACAGGGACAATGCCATTACCTGGAAGGTAATACATACGCAGCAAAGAGGGTGGAGCACGTTAAAAGCCTGCTGACAAAGGTCGGGATCGACCCTGAGCGGCTTGAGATGTTCAACCTGTCGGCAGCCATGGGGCCGCGCTGGGCTGAGATGTGCAATGAGTTCACGGAAAAAATCCGCAGGCTCGGCCCTTCACCCATATGGATGGCAACGTGCAGCCCCAAGAAGAATATAAAGGAGTGATGAAAAATGATAACAGGTGAACAGAAACCGTTTGAAGAGATATGGAACATGGTCAAGGACTTTAAGAAGGTCCTTGTATTCGGCTGCAACACGTGTGTGGCCATATGTCATGCCGGAGGGGGCAAGGAGGCGGAGATACTGGCCTCATTGCTCCGGATGAGGGCCGCAGAGGAAGGCGCAGCAATTGAAATCAATCACGCCGCTGTTGAGAGGCATTGCGAGCCTGAATTCTTTCAGCCGGTCATGGAGAATATCCGCACATACGACCTGATACTTTCCACCGCGTGCGGAGTTGGAGTCAATCTGCTGTCCGAGAACATCGGCGACATCCCGGTATTCCCTGCCATCAACACGGAATTCTTCGGGGCCGTGCCGAGGGCCGGGGAATTTACGGAACTATGCGCCGGCTGCGGTAACTGCATCCTGCATCTTACAGGGGGAATATGCCCCATTGCCCGCTGCTCCAAGTCGCTTCTAAACGGACCGTGCGGCGGTACTAATAACGGCAACTGCGAGGTAAGCCCGGACATAAAATGCGCGTGGGTGCTGATATATGACAGGATGAAGAAGTTAAACAAGCTTGATCTTATGAAAGAGATCAATGAGGCAAAGGACTGGTCAAAGGCACAGGGGCCGAGAAACTTTAAAGTCAAAGTATTAGAGGAGATCAAAAAGTGAGTTTCCAAGAGATTCTTGATTCAGGCAAATTCGCAGTTACCGCTGAGATAGGCCCTCCCAAAGGGACCGACATCAAAGAGATGTATCATCATATTGAAGTCCTGAAGGGCAAAATAGACGTGGCGAACGTAACCGACAACCAGTCAGCGGTGATGAGGATAAGCTCTCTTGCTGTCTGCAAGATAGTCCTCGATAACGGCATGGAGCCTGTCCTTCAGATGACCTGCCGCGATAGAAACAGGATAGGCCTTCAGGCAGACCTCCTCGGCGCAAGCGTGTTAGGCATTCATAACGTGCTTTGCCTGACAGGAGACCATGTAAACGCAGGAGATCATAAACAGGCAAAGTCCGTCTATGACGTTGAATCCGTTCAGCTCCTTAAGATTGTTGAGGGAATGAACAACGGCAAGGACATGTCGGGCAATGAGATGAAAGGCGGCACAAAATTCTACGCCGGAGCGGTTGTAACCCCTGAGGCAAACCCGCTTGAACCCCAGCTTGTCAAATTTGAAAAGAAGGTGAAGGCAGGCGCAAAGTTTTTTCAGACCCAGGCGATCTACGACATGGAGAAATTCAAGACCTTCATGGCGTACGCAAGGAAATTCCCTGTAAAGGTACTTGCAGGGATCGTGGTGCTCAAGAGCGCGGGCATGGCGAATTTTATGAATAAGAACGTGCCGGGAATTTCAGTGCCCCAGGTATTGATAGATGAACTCAAGGCAGCCGGAAAAGAAAAGTCGCTTGAGACAGGAATTAATATTGCGGCGCGCCATATCAAACAATTGAAGGACGAGAAGGTATGCGACGGCGTGCATATCATGGCTATAGGAATGGAAGACAAGGTGCCGATGATCATGGAGAGGGCGGGGTTGCTGTAAGAAATAAATCATTTAAGAAAATACGAGGGCCAGGAAGTTTCCTGGCCCTTTTTTGTTTGAGGACGGCGCTGCGTGCAGGACGTTCAGATTTATTTTTTACTGCATTTGTAACCTACCCCTCTTATTTCGTAAAATAACCGCATGAGCTTTTTCGGATCAAAGTCAAAGCCACCGGTCCATCGGCTGCTGCCTTATATATTTTTTTTAATGGTCGTCATAGTCTATTCAATGCTGACTGTTGTCGTCACGATGCTGGTTACGGGTTCAGTGCATGTGATCAACGACCGCTTTATCCATTTCGAGAAGATTAGTATTGTTTCAATTCTAATTGCCGCGGTAATCATCGCTACGGCCGTGATAGTTTTTTTCAGGAAGGTCAAAAATATATTCGGGTTTATTGAAGAACAGGTTACATACAGGACATGAACAGCTTTATTGATTTCTGGCAGCACATACCCGAGCATATCAAGCCGTATATTTTCCAGGTAGGGCAATTCCAGCTCCGTTATTACGGCCTGATGTATATCGTCGCCTTTTCCGTTCTTTATATCCTCTCATTTCACAGGTTAAAGACAGAAGATTATGATTATCCGAAGCCCGTCCTTGAAAATTATTTTGTCTGGGCAGTACTGGGACTTATGCTCGGGGCAAGACTCGGATATGTGCTTTTTTATAATTTGGGATACTATGTATCCAACCCGCTGGAGATATTTCTCCCCTTCAGTTTCAGCGGGGGCCTTCACTTTACAGGTCTTGCCGGCATGTCATATCATGGCGGCCTGATCGGAGTTGTTGTAACAGGGGTGATCTTCTGCAAAAAATATAAAGTTGAATTCTGGAGGTTTGCGGACTTTCTGATCCCTTCGATTCCCCTTGGATATACCTTCGGCAGGATAGGCAATTTCATAAACGGCGAGCTATACGGACGCGCCACCACCGTGCCGTGGGGCATGTATTTCCCGCTTGATTCGACCCAACAGTTGAGACACCCATCTCAGCTCTACGAGGCATTGCTTGAGGGTGTCCTGCTTTTTATTGTCCTGTGGACACTCCGCAAGAGAAAGGTCTTCGACGGTTTTTTCCTTTCTCTGTATATCATGGGATATGGGATGGTCCGCTTGTTCATTGAAATGTTTCGTGAGCCTGACGCTCAGATCGGGTACCTTTTCGGTGTCATCACGCTCGGTCAAGTACTCTGCCTTTGCATGATATTTACAGGCATCGGTCTATATTATTTCAGAAAAAATAAACGACCTAAGACAAAATAAATGTGTGCTATAATTATTCAGCCTATTTTAGGCAATCTACTAAAGGAGACGATACATGCAGGCCAAGA
The DNA here is from genome assembly GCA_016222915.1 of Nitrospirota bacterium. GTDB lineage: Bacteria > Nitrospirota > Thermodesulfovibrionia > UBA6902 > UBA6902 > UBA6902. Next base: position 6,417 of record JACRQA010000217.1, read on the forward strand.
GTGGAGATAAAGTTAAAGTTCATTATACCCTGAAGGACATAAATGGAAATGTAGTTGAATCATCTTTCAAATCCATGCCGATTGAATTTACCATCGGGGAGGGAAAGGTGATAGCCGGCTTTGAAAAAAATATTGTCGGCATGGAACCCAAAGACACAAAAACCGTGACGATAGCGCCGGAAGATGCTTACGGGGCGCGCGATGAGAAAAAGGTCTTTGAGTTTGATAAAAAGAACGCGCCCGGAGACTTTGAGCCCCAGATCGGCCAGTCCATCCAGATGCACAGGCCTGACGGTAAATCATTCGTCGTGACCGTACTGAACCGCACAGAGAAAGGTTTTATGATGGATGCAAATCATCCCCTGGCCGGGAAGGAACTTTTATTCGATTTGGAGTTAGTGGAAATAGTTAACAAGTAAGGGCAATTCATGAATTGCCCCTACACGGAAAGCGATTTAATAACAATATGTCCACCTTTACCATCCATGACTTTCTGAAGAAGAAAAAAGAAGGCAGGAAAATCACGATGCTCACCGCATATGATTATCCCTTTGCCAGTATTGTGGATGAGGCTGGAATAGACGTAATACTTGTTGGGGATTCATTGGGCATGGTTGTTCAGGGGCTGGAAAACACATTGCCGGTGACAATGGATGAAATGATTTACCACACGAAGATGGTCACCAGGGCCGTAAAAAATGCCATGGTCATAGGCGATATGCCGTTCATGTCGTATCAGACAGGTATTGAAGACGCCTTAAGAAATGCCGGAAGGTTTCTTAAAGAGGGGGGCGCTGCCGCGATCAAGATGGAAGGCGGCGCGGAAATTGTTGATCATATCAGGGCCATGACCAGATCAGACATCCCCGTCATGGCTCATATAGGGCTTACGCCTCAGTCGATCCACAGGATGGGAGGGTATAAAGTCCAGGGCCGGACCGAAGAAGCGGCAAATAAATTAATTGAAGAAGCACACATCGTTGAAGACGCAGGGGCCTTTTCCCTGATACTGGAAGCAATTCCTATGAACCTTGCGAAGAGGATATCAGAAGAGCTTTCAATACCTACAATCGGGATTGGGGCAGGTCCGCATTGTGACGGCCAGGTCTTGGTCCTGCATGACGTTATAGGCCTGTTCGACAGGTTTGTCCCGAAATTTGTAAAAAAATACTCGCATGTCAAAGAAGATGCCTTAAAGGCCGTCAAGGCATACAGGGATGAGATCGAACAAGGTATATTCCCTTCAGAAGAACAGAGTTTTAAATAGCTCTCGTAAAGCAATACAAGTTGTCATATCAGTGTCCCTTCTGAATACCTGTAGTAGATGTCCTTCTCAGCAAAAGGTATCCGCTTCCCAGGAACTCCCTTAATGTCATAAAAATGGATCTCATAACTGCTGTAAAATTGATTTTTTTCCACGGCTCAAGGGATAATTAACCAATGTTATATTTAAGTCGGCAGATATTTTCTGATATATATGATGTTGGTAAATCTCGCCGGACAATATAACTCTCTGAAATAATATGTGAATCCGTTAAGGACTTAATAAATGGCCAAACCCAAAATACTCATTGTTGAAGATGAATGGATAATCGCCAACGACCTGAAGGCAAGCTTAACTAATTTAGGATATGTCGTTCCGGCAATCGCTGCTACCGGGAAAGAGGCGATAGAATATGCAGATTCGAAAAAACCGAATCTGGTCCTGATGGATATCGTGCTGCAGGGTGATAGGGACGGCATAGAAACCGCCAAAGAGATAATCTCCGGCTTTGATATCCCTGTTATTTACCTCACGGCATATACGGACGAAGCCATCCTTAAGCAGGCAAAGAAATCGGGGGCCTATGGCTATATAGTCAAGCCTTTCAAGGACAGGGAAATGCAGGCCACGATAGAGCTGGCCCTTTATAAGCATTCGATGGAGAAAAAACTCAAGGAAAGCGAGGACCAGCTTTATATAACGCTCCGGAGCATCAACGATGCGGTAATATCCACCGACAACAAGGGATGTATATTATTTATGAATCCCCTTGCAGAATCCTTGACCGGCTGGAAGCTTGAAAGTGCGAGAAAAAAGGGGCTCGCGGATATCCTTAACATCAAGATGGACGGAAAGGACTATCAGTTTGAAAATCCTGTGAGTAAAATAATTCAGGAAGGGTTGACCGTTACCCAAGCCAACTATGTAATGCATCCCTATGAGGGACCGGCAAAGAGCATTGAACTCAGCTCCGCTCCGATGAAAAATGATAAAGGCAATATAAACGGGGTAGTTATTGTATTCCGCGATGTAACCAAACGCATTCAGACCGAAAAAGAGCTGGAGGAATACCGCAAACAATTAGAGCAGATAACAGAGGAGCGAACTGCAAAATTAAAACTGTTTTCCGAAATAGTAGAGCAATCTCCGGACGGTGTTCAAATCCTTGACCTCGACGGCGGTATAATGTACTCCAATAAGGCGGTTGAAGATATCTGTGGCTTTTCTCATGCTGAATTAGTAGGTAAAAACATGCGCGAAATGACTGCGGACACCGGGTTTGCCGGGAGGGAAATAATACCGGGTATTAATAAGAGCGGGAGATGGGACGGCGAATTGCTGGTAAAACACAAAAAAGGAACAATATTACCTGTATGGCTGGCTGCTTTCATAATCAACGATCACAATAATCAACCCATGGGCATCATCAGCATTGTAAGGGATTTAACTGAACGAAAGATGGCGGAAGATGCGCTCAAGGAAAGTGAAACTAAATTCCGTACACTTTTCAACCAGGCCTTCGACAGCATTTTTCTCTTGTCATTCTCCCATGACGGATTAATAATAGAAGATACGAATGACGCCGCATCAATGATGCATGGATATTCAAGGGAAGAGATGATAGGGAAACCGATAGCATTTCTGGACGAATTGGAAACCAGGAAACATGTAAAGGAAAGGACTGAGCGTTTGAAGGAGGGTGAAAAGTTATGCTTTGAAGGAAGGCACGTCCGGAAAGATGGATATACCTTTCCGGTAGACGTGTCCGCCCAACTGATTCATATATGTGAAAAACCCTACGTTCTGGCAATTGATCGTGACATTACGGAGCGCAAGCAGACAGAAGAAAAATTGCTGAGACACCATGAGAGGCTTGAAGAGCTTGTAAAAGAACGCGCTCGTGAGCTATTGGAGGCCAATAAAAATCTTAAAGTTGAAGTCAGCGTTCGCAAGCTGGCAGAGAAAAAACTCCTTGACTATCAAAAACAACTCCGATTGCTTACCTCCCAGTTGTCATTGATTGAAGAAAACGAAAAGAGACGCATCGCGACGGAGCTGCACGATTGCATAGGACAGACACTTGCGCTTTCAAAAATCAAATTGGGACTTCTGAACAAATCAGCCCCTACAGAGGAACTTAAAAACAATATCAAGGAGATACTCCATTTAATCGAGCAGACTATTAAAGAAACAAGGACATTGACTTTTGAACTTAGCCCGCCTATACTTTATGAATTGGGGCTCAGTCAGGCCGTTAAGTGGCTCATTGATCAGTTCCGTGAAAAACACGGGCTTGATATCGAATTAATAGATGATGGTCATGACAAGCCATTTGACAATAATACCCGTTTTTTCCTGTTTCAGGCAGTAAGGGAACTACTGGTTAACGTTGTAAAACATGCTCAGGCTACCAAGGCAAACATAATAATGACAAGAGATGACGATGACCTTCACATTGTCCTTGAAGACAACGGGATCGGATTTTCTAAACCCTCGGTCAACCATGACGGTTACGGGCTTTTTAACATACGCGAAAGAATGAATCACATTAACGGGCAATTTGAAATCAAATCAATGCCTGGCCGGGGCACCAGGGTTACCCTGGTTGCTCCGTTAATGATTGATAATAAATTAGTAAAAAGGAGTTGATATGAAAACAAGGATTTTATTAGTCGACGATCACAAAATTCTTCGTGACGGTATTTGCTCGCTTGTGAAGGGTTACGACGACATGGAAGTCGTCGGAGAAGCTGCGGATGGAAGAACGGCAATACGTCTGGTGCAAGAACTTTCACCCGATGTAGTGATCATGGACATCAGCATGCCCGACTTAAACGGTATCGATGCGACCCGGAGAATTATCGCCGATTATCCGAATGTAAAGATCATTGCCCTGTCCATGCATTACGACAAACAGTTTGTATCGGAAATATTCAAGGCAGGAGCATCAGGGTACCTTATTAAAGATAGTGCATTTGACGAGCTTGAACATGCCATACGAATAGTGATGGACGGGAAAACATATATTAATCCTCAGATAGCCAGCCTTGTCGTAGAAAGTCTTGTAAATCAATCTTCTCCTTCAAGCCGTAAGGCATTTTCTCTATTGAACGAAAGAGAACGTGAAGTCGTTCAGCTTATATCTGAAGGGAAATCAACAAAGCAGATTGCTACCGATCTTCATGTGAGCGCAAAAACTGTAGAATCACACCGCAGACAGGTCATGGGCAAGTTAAATATACGTAACGTTGCAGAGTTGACCAAATATGCAATTCGTGAAG
>JACRQA010000012.1 GCA_016222915.1 Nitrospirota bacterium
ACCTTTCTTATGATCTCATTCAGATCTGCCGGTTTGAGATTTATAATCTGCTTCATGCTGAAGGTAAGGAGGTTCTGTGTCAGTGAAGCCGCCCTGTCCGCTGATTCAAGAATCTGTTCGATATTTATCTTCAGAGGATCATCGCTTGCCATCTTCATGTGCAGGATATGTCCATAGCCTATTATTGCGGTGAGGATGTTGTTGAAGTCATGGGCTATCCCCGCCGCAAGCTGGCCGATTGCCTCCATTTTCTGCGCCTGGAACAGTTGTTCGCGGAGCTTCCGGTGTTCAGTTATATCTTCGGTGATTCCCATGAGCGCCGTGATTTCACCTTTTGCATCCCTAAAGGGGACGGAGTGCATTGATAGCCAGCGGGGTGTCCCTTTCAGCCCGGTTATCTTAAATTCAAGGGTCCCGGCCATTCCTTTATATGTATTCGCTATATGCTCTCTGAAGACCTCCCGGTACTCGGGTACAATGAGAGAATAAATTGATTTGCCTTCGACCTGGGCAAGCGAGTCGGCTTCAATCATCGAGAGTCCCGCAGGGTTTATTTCCAGCAACATGCCGTCGGAGGCGACCAACTTTAAACATTGAGGCGCCGTGTCGATTATGATTTTGAGGTGCCTCGTGCTTTGCATCAGGGCCTCTTCAGACTTTTTACGCTCTATGCCTAATGCAATTTCATCCGCTATTGCCGCCAGCGAGGTAAGGGCCGTTTCATTAAGCGGCTTCTTAGAGAACATAGCTACTACGCCGACCAGTTTATCTGCAACGATAAGCGGATGGCCTGCAAAGGCGACCATGCCTTCCCGCTTCGCCCATTCGGGGTCACTGATACGGGGATCATTGAGGACAGCGTTGGTCAGGTGAGGTTTTTTCTCCTGGGCGATCAGGCCGATCTTGAATTTACCGACAGGCACCCGGCCGTGAGGCCCGTCTATGTGCGTGTACATGCCTGCGCTCGCCTGTAACTCCAGTACATTGTCCTTCTCGTTAAGTATCCATATCCGGGCGAAGGCCGCATCAAGATGCTTAACAATGGACCCTGCGCAAGGCTGAAGTAAACTGCGAAGGTCTTTGTTCTCGACAAGCGCTGCCCCGACTTCAGCGCTCAAAGCCGCCTGGCGTACTCGTTCGGATAGCTCATCCTCGGTCTTCTTATGCTCGGCCTCTGATTTTTTTAATTCTTCAATTTGGCGGCGTAATTCCTGAAGTTCAATGATCTGCTTGTCTGTATTATTTATACTCTTCATTTTTTCTCTTCTCTATTTAATTATAATGCGTAGAATATCTATAGCAAGTTTTTTAGTTTATTGGGTCCCCTGATCGGAGACAGGCATGTCCGGATGCTCTTTGACGCTAATGTGACAATGCTGCATTGCTGCGGCAAAACATACATGCTTATAGTCAAAGCAGGTTCAATTTCAGTATTATTTGATATCATATTTTAAATGCAGACTTGCAAGGCGATTTTTATACTGTTACAATCTTGATAATTCTATGATGAATGGGAGGTACGTGTGAAAACTGTAGAAATCAAACCGGGCATCTATTGGGTGGGCGCTATTGACTGGGCGGTGAGGGACTTTCATGGTTATGTGACGCCGGACGGGACAACCTATAACAACTATCTGATCATGGACGAACAGGTCACCCTTGTTGATACCGTAAAGTCAGATTTCTCAAGGCATACGATTGATAATATCAAGAACCTGGTAGATCCCTCTAAGATTGCGAATTTAATAATCAACCATATCGAGCCCGACCATGCCAGCAGTGTTGACAGGATCATGTCGCTTGCGCCAGGGGCGACTATCTATATTTCCAAGAAAGGCAAGGCAGGTCTTGACAGGCACTTTGATACTTCGAAGTGGAATTTCAAGATTGTTAAATCAGGAGACACCCTGAACATCGGAAAATATAATCTTGTTTTCTTAGAGACACCGATGCTGCATTGGCCTGATTCGATGATGACATATGTAAAGGAAGCAAGGCTCCTCATCTCACAGGATGCATTCGGCCAGCACATCGCTACCTCTGCAAGGTTTGATGATGAGTTTATTGAATGCGCTTCGCAAGTCGAGCTTGATGATTCGGTAATTGATTATTATGCGAACATCCTTATGCCCTTCGGACCTCTTATCAAGTCCAAGATTACGGAGGTACAAAAGCTGGGACTTGAGATAGATATGATTGCCCCTGACCACGGGGTGATCTGGCGGAAAAATCCGGGACATATCTTACAGAAATATCTTGACCTTGCAAACGGGCAGTCCAATCTGAGCATTTCGGTAATTTACGATACCATGTGGCACAGCACCGAGCGGATGACCATTCCGATAATGCAGGGGATAAAAGATGAAGGGGTAGATTGCAAGGTAATAAAACTACGGGCGACTCCGATGAGCGGTGCAATAAAGGAATTCTGGAAATCACGGGGCTGTCTCATTGGGAGCCCTACCCTCAACAATATTTTATTTCCGTCTGTCGCCGAGTTTCTGACCCACCTCCGGGGATTGCGCCCCAAAAACAGGATCATGGGCGCCTTCGGCAGCTTTGGCTGGGGAGGCGGGGCGGTGAAAGAGGCATATGAAGAATTCAGCAGGATGAAGCTGGAAGTTGTCGAGCCGGGTGTTCAGGTTATGTATAAACCTTCTCTGGAGGATGAGTCAAATTGTTATGAATTTGCAAGGTCCTTCGCTCAGAAGGTCAAAGAGTATCATAAGAATTTTAGCTGAGATGGTCAGGATGTCAATAGTTGGAATAGATAAGTGTGGACGATCTGAATGAAAGGGAGACCATCATTATGCAGCCTTTAAAAAAAGAAGTGCTTAATCTTCTTGAGCAAAAAAAATATCAGGAGATAATGCACACGTCGGCTTCCTTTCATAAGATCATGAATGTCCTGGTATCGCTGTCCTATGACAAGAATAAATACATCTCCTGGCGCGCAATAGAGGCCATTGGTTTAATATCAAAAGAGATAGCCAAATCAGATACCGAGACCGTAAGGAACATAGTTGGCCGCCTTTTATGGATGATCAGGGACGAGTCAGGAGGCATAGGATGGAGCGTCCCTGAGACCCTTGGTGAGATAGTCAGAAACAACCCTCAATTGTGCGCGGACATTGCCCCGATAATAGCTTCTTTCCACGATGAGAAGATGCTTACCGCAGGAGTACTCTGGGCCTTGGGAAGGATAGGGAAAATCAATGATCAAACAGTTGGATATGCAATCCCCATTATTCTGGCGCGCTCTCGATTTGCTTCTTCGGAGTGGGTGGCTAAATATTCGTCAAAGCAAACGGATATTTCTCCGCGCTCCTCTTCGGGCAATTCTTCCTTTTCGCGAAGGGCAGCATACAAGTCGTGATAAAACCCGGCTAATATTTCCAATACGTTCGATGCGTAACTTCCCGTTGGAAATTCGACCAGATACGACCTTGCTTTATCAACATTGGGGAAACTATATGAGCCAACCTGGGCATTCTCTATCACTTCCGAAAACAGGGTTTGGCTTCGGTACTGCGTGTATGGATTAAGCCGGTGTGCTTCAATCATAAGTTTGTCAGAAAATTCGATTCGATCAGAAAAATGACCGATACCAAGTCCAACTTCCCTGAGTTTTTCATCCCACAAGCAGTTTGAAATTGCGTCAAACTTTTCCGAACTACGATTGAGCGAGGCTGGATAGTATGCTTGAGCTTCTTTGGCGGAATGCTTCAGACGTTGGTAGAGCAGGAAGAGCCTCTCCGCATTGGTGGGTGTTTTTGGTATTGCGAGATATTCATCAAGAATCAGCTGCAATTTAATTTTGGTGGCGGCGTATTCCTCGCACTTTGAACTATTGGCGGCTGAAGCCGTTGCGTGAAGCATCAAAAGCAAAGTGCTGGATATTATTAGGCAGCGCATTTTCATAGTAAGCCTCGATCAAATTGGGATGGCTGATGCATTTTTGGTCGTCGCCTGCGCAACCTCATCAACCGACATGCCGCGCAAATCTGCCAGGGTCTGCGCGACGCGCGGCAGGTACTTCGGTTCGTTCGGCAGGCCTTTCTTCAAAAAGTCCGGTGGGATGTCCGGTGCATCGGTTTCAAGCACGATGCTTTCCAGCGGCAGGGTGGCAGCGAGTTCGCGCAGGCGGGTGGCGCGCGGATAGGTCATCGCGCCGCCGAAGCCGAGTTTGAAACCGAGTTTGATGAATTCGTCCGCCTGCTGGCGGCTGCCGTTGAAGGCGTGCGCGATACCGCCCCGCACCCTGATCTGGCGCAGGTGCTTGAGGATGGTGTCCTGCGCGCGGCGGAGGTGCAGCAGTACAGGCAGGTCGAATTCGCGC
>JACRQA010000023.1 GCA_016222915.1 Nitrospirota bacterium
GAAAAAACACCTTCGGAATCTCAGGAGAAAAAGAAGATATAGCCAAATATATTTCCTTTGCAACTTTCTCTGCAGTTGGGCAGCTCTCAATTGTGTGATAAAATTAAAACAGGCACACATAGCGGCTTTTAAGCCCTTGCCGATTGTCTTTAAAACTTTGTCAAAGACAAGATAAATAAAAAGTTATCACATGGGAGGGAAACATGTTTGGATTAGGCACAACAGAATTGATCATTATCCTGGTAATCATCGTGCTCTTGTTCGGGGCCTCGAAGCTGCCCCAAATCGGTAAGGGCATTGGGGAGGCGATTTCAAATTTCAAGAAGGCGACTTCCGGTACAAATGATAATGAAGAAGGGCATAAAAGCATCTCTGATAAAACAGGGAAGTAACAAAGGGCCTAACGCAGATCAGTTTATTTCTTAATTAATTTCTGATCTTCTCCCTTAACTTATCTTGCGTCTTTCAGTACGTACATACTTTTATCCTCTGTACAGATTGAGCTAAGCAGGCATTGCTCCCACCGTTTCATTTCCAGCGTTGACTCCAATATCTATGGTTTCATATTTGGTAGCCATGACCTGCCGTCTTTATAGACAGGCTCTCTTATCAGGTTGTTGGAAAAGTCTCTTTGGCTGTCATTCTGGACGCAGTGAAGAATCTCAGATGCTTGATAACAAAAGGTCCTTTCATTATTGTATAGAAGTAAAATAAAATAATAATATTGATAAAATAAAAAAATATTTCATTCGCACCGGGTTTAGTCATGATTAACCTCAGAAAGTTTTTTCTGGCAGTTCTCGTCCTCTTTATTTCAGCAAGTGTATCCGCCTCACAGGAAAAAGAGATAGTCTTTGCCATCTCCCCGATGGCTTCCCCAGTCTCTACTGTCTCAAGTTTCAGTGATTTCATTGATTACCTTTCACAGAAGACAGGAAAGAAGGTGGTTCTCAAACAGAGGCGGAAATACTCCGACATTAATTCCCTGTTGAAATCGGGTGAGGCCCAGTTCGCCTACACGTGTACAGGAGCATACCTGAGCGGCAGGAATGAATTCGGGCTTGAAGTTCTTGCCGTGCCGGTCGTAAACGGCAGGACGACGTACAACTCTTTCATAGTAGTCAATAAAAAAAGCGACATTGAAACATTCAATCAACTCAAGGGAAAGGTCTTTGCATTTACGGACCCCATGTCGCTGTCCGGCAGGATTTATCCGGCCTATCTGCTTGAGACCATGAACACGACGGAGGGAGAGTTTTTCAGGAAGACTTTTTATACTTCAAGCCATGAGAAGTCGGTTGAGTCCGTTGCTAACGGGCTTGCCGACGGGGCCGCCGTTGACAGTCTTATCTTTGAAGATATGAAGAGAATGAATAAACCGGCTGTTGACCGGGTAAGGATAATCCAGGTATCTCCTCCCTACGGCATACCTCCGATTGTAGTATCTCCCGGCGCTGATAAATCAATAAAGCAGTTGATGCTGTCCTCGCTCCTGAAAATGAAAGACGATCCGGCAGGGAAAAAGGTCCTCGAAGAGCTTCATATTGAGAAATTCGTTCTCCCGGACCCTGCCATTTATCACAGCGCCGTTCAAATGCGCCAAGCCTCAATGCTGCCATGAAGCTGAGGAAATTTTTCGATAGCATAGCCTTTCGCATTTCAATATCCATTGCAGTGGTTGTTGCGGCCTCGACCATGGCCGTTGGATGGCTTATTCTTCAGGAGGAAAGAAAAACACTTGAGGCGGAGCTTCAGAGTAAGGGCAGGTATCTTGCCGAGCTGATGTCGCATCAAGTGACAGAGCCCCTGCTCTATGAAGAGCGGCATGTGATATTTACGCTCCTTGAAGGCTCAATGAAGAGCGCAGAAAGTCTCATTGTCTCCGCAGAGGTATATGATAAAAACAGGGAGCTTGTGGTCTCGGTATACAAAAATGAAAGATACCGGAACATGAATCTCCCGCCGTATGATTTTGAAAACTCAATGCATGGGCCGGACATCAAAGAAGATAATACAGTGAGCATCTATTATGTCAGCCGGCCCGTCAAGGTCGAAACTCTCGGAACCATCGGATTTCTCAGGCTGTGCATTACGAAGGAATTTTTATCGGCAACATTGGAAGGCATGAAGCAAAAGCTCCTCCTCTTTTCCGCAGTCGTCACAGTCGTCGGCATCATATTCGGGCTCTATATGGCAAGAAAGGTTTTACAGCCCGTCCTTATTTTGAGTAAAGGAGTAAGCCTGGTGGGTGAAGGAGAAGTCGGAGTTGAAGTGCCTGTGGTAGGACAGGGAGAAATAAAAGACCTGTCGATGTCCTTCAACAGGATGTCCGTGAAATTGAAGGAGCTTATAGACAAGATGAAATCGGCCCAGGAGCATATGGTCAAGACCGAAAAACTGTACGCCATCGGGGAATTTTCAGCAGGGATCGCCCATGAGATAAAAAATCCGCTTACCCCTATAATGATGCTTATGCGCAGAGTGAAGGAAGAGAAGGAGTCGTTGACCGATAAAGACATTGAGATCATAGAAGAAGAGCTCAACAGGATCGACAAGATAGTGACGGAGTTCCTGGCCTTTGCGAGACCGGCCAAGATGGAAAAGACAGAGGTGAATATTAATGAAGTCATCAGCGAGGTCATCACTTTGACGAAGCCTAAAATGGACCGGTCGGGAATATCAATTATTGAGAAGTATTTGCCGGAGCTGCCGGACATAACGGGGAACAATGACGCCCTCAAGCAGGTTTTTCTCAATATCATGTTGAATGCAGTCCAGGCAATGGACGGTAAAGGAGGCGATCTGACGGTCGAAACATCAACCGGTGATGGAAACGTCCGGGTAATCATCAGCGATACCGGGACCGGGATACCTGAAGAACATCTGAAGAAGGTTTACGATCCCTTTTTTACGACCAAGAAAGAAGGCACGGGCATGGGCCTTGCTTTAACTCACAACATAATAAGCGGCCATTCAGGCAGAATAGATATAAATTCAGCCCCCGGCAAAGGGACAATGGTGAAAGTTGAATGTCCCTCGCCCCTTGAGGGAGAGGGTAAGGGTGAGGGGGGCCGAGATAATGGGTAGGAATTTACCATGAATACATTACTTGTAGTAGATGATGAAAAGGCGGTCAGATATTCCTTTGAAAGGATATTTGAGAATTACTATAACGTCCTTACCGCCCAAGACGGCAGGTCCGCCATCGAGGTCCTTGATGGAAATATTGATAATATCGATGTAGTTTTTCTTGATGTCAGAATGCCGGGCATGAACGGTATCGAAGTCCTGAGAAGGATCAGGGACAAGTCGAAAAATATTCCGGTCATCATCATGACCGCCTTCAGCGATTCCGACACCGCGATCGAGGCCATGAAAGAAGGGGCCTTCGATTACCTTTTAAAGCCCCTCCGCAATGAGCAGCTGCGGGACATCATTGAGAAGGCGCTTGACTCTGCAAGACTGAGGCAGGAGGCCTTCTGCTATTGCGCTGAAAATCACTCTGGGACCGAGACCATTGTCGGGAAGAGCGGCGCTGTCCTTGAACTGTGCAAAAAAGTAGGACAGGCCGCAGGCTCGGACATCCCTGTCCTCGTCACGGGAGAAAGCGGAGTGGGGAAGGAGATAGTGGCCCGCGCGATTTACAATCACAGCCGTCGCAAGGGAGAGGCCTTCATGGCGGTCAATTGCGCTGCCCTGCCCGAAGGGATAATCGAGAGCGAACTGTTCGGCAGCGAAAAAGGCGCTTTTACCGGGGCCGACAAGAAGAGGATAGGCAGGTTTGAGCAGTGCAGCGGCGGTACGATATTTCTTGATGAGATCGGGGACATGCATCTCTCTGCACAGGCAAAGCTGCTGAGGGTCTTACAGGACGGCAGCTTCGAGCGGCTCGGGAGCAGCGAGACCATCAGGACAAATGTGAGGCTTATCGCCGCAAGCAATAAAAATCTACGGGCTGAGGCAGAGCAGGGGAGATTCAGGGAGGACCTGTTTCACAGGCTGAACGTATTTCCCATTTATATCCCTCCGTTAAGAGAGAGGAAGGAAGATATTCAGCCATTATCTGAATACTTCATCGCCCGTGCAATCAGGGGGACTGATAAAGGGACAAAGGGCATATCGTCCGATGCCTTTAAGGTGCTGATGACCCATAACTGGCCCGGTAATGTGCGGGAACTTGAAAACGTCATAAAACGCGCGGTTGTAGTCTCCACCGGAGGCGTTATTGGTGTTAATGATCTGGATCTCCATGAAAAGCCGCTGAAAAAAGAGTTGTGCGCCCTTACCGATGTGGTTGACAGTCTTATCGAGGGTGCCCTTGCGACTGATGACACTCCCAATATTTATACCGTAGTCGTATCCAGCGTAGAAAAACAACTGATAGAAAAAATCCTGGAAATAACTAAAGGCAATAAACAAAAGGCTTCCGACCTCCTCGGCATCACCAGGGTGACTCTCAGAAAAAAGATGCAGGAATATAATATTTCCACTGGATAGAAACTATCCGCTGACGGATACTTATTAAACATTTCCCCATATTTTCAGCTTTCACCCTGGTAATATACTTAAGTTTTTTCATGGGCATCCCGATTGCATATTACATACTAAGTATTATTGATACCATGAAGGGAAGACCATTCTGATAATTACAAGCAGTTATTATTACCTATCTCATGATGGAGGCACATTTCCATTATGAACAAGAAATGGGTCCTTATAATTTTAGCGGCAGTAGTAATTATCATTGTCTCAGGAATAATCGGCGCTGAATTTTATACCTCTCAGCCTTCCTTCTGCGGCTCCTGTCATATCATGAAGAAGTACTACAACCAATGGACCAAAGATAAACACGGCGAAAAAGGCGTGGCCTGCGTCGAATGTCATTATGCGCCAGGGGAGCACGGCACATTGACCGCTAAGTTCAAGGGCCTCGGACAGCTTTTTACTTATCTCGGATCAAAAGACGCCCTTGTCAGGAAGCCGGCAAAGGTAAATGATGCAAGCTGTTTGACATCTGAGTGCCATCCCAGGGAAAAATTTGCCGACAAGAAATTAAACTTTGCGAAAAAAATACCATATGTCCATAAGACACATTTTGACAAGACAGTAGAAGGGCAGGCGCTTCACTGCGCTACATGCCATCAACACGTCAGGGGGGAAAGGCATTTCCAGGTGCCTGTAGTGGCGTGCTATCTCTGTCACTTCAAGAATGCGGAGTTCAATAAAGACAGGGGCAAATGCTCCCTCTGCCATGAGATACCGGTCAAGCCTCTTCAAAAACAGAAGAAGGAAGGCGAGGCGGTGACCGTGTCTGCTGATTCCGAAGAAAAGCCTATCACTCACGAGAGCATGGAAAAGGCGCAAGTGTCCTGCCTGGGCTGTCATAACGACCTTATACAGGGCAGCGGCGGGATTAAAAAAGAAAACTGTTTCAATTGCCATGAATACTCCGATGAAATGCAGAATAAAGCAGAAGATAAAAAGGTGATGCATGAAGAACATGTTGCCGATCAGAATGCAAATTGTTTTGACTGCCATGAGCCGATTACTCACAAGAAGACGGATTTTATGGATTCCGTGAGATTGAATTGCGAAGCATGCCATCCCGAGACACACATATCTCAGACACAACTTATAGCCGGAATAGGGGGCAAGGGGATAGATGGGCCTTACCCGATAGCGCACAATGATATGAGGATGAATTGTTTTGCCTGTCATACAAAAGACGGCGTGGACCACAAAGGAATTAAGGTGAAAAGAGGCCAGGAGCAGACCTGCGCTGATTGCCACACCGAGAGACAGAAGAACCTTGCAAGGCAATGGAAGGAAGATGTCGACGAGGAATTGAAGAATGCAAGGGAAGTGGAAAAGACCGCTGCACAGGCCATTGAGAATGCGAGGGGCAAGGCGCCTGCCAGGTCGATTAATAACGCGGTCGCATTGCTGAAAGACGGACGTGAAAACCTCACGCTTGTGGATGCCGGAGGCGGAGTACATAACAAGAAATACTCCATGCTGCTGCTTGAGACGGCAGTGGAGAAGTTTGAAGAGGCAATTGAGGAAGTGAAAAAATAGCTGGATCAAAACCCGAAAGGAGGGCAATATGAGAATCACAAGGAGAACATTTATACAGGCGACGGCAGCGGCCGGGATATTGGCTGCTCTTGACGGCCCCATACTCAACTCTCTTGCATCCGCGCAAAGCGGGCAGGACAGCGGGACCGCAGGAAACTGGATGCCGTCAACATGCCAGGGATGCACGCAGTGGTGCCCTGTGGAATTTTATGTACAGGAGGGCAGGGCCGTAAAGGTCAGGGGCAATCAGCTCTGCAAGGCCAATAACGGCTATGTCTGCCCTAGAGGGCATTTGATGCTTCAGCAACTTTATGACCCGGACAGGCTCAAGGTCCCGATGAAGAGGACGAACCCTCAAAAGGGCCGGGGAGTTGATCCTAAGTTCGTTGCAATCACATGGGATGAGGCGCTTGATACCATTGCCGATAAGATGATGGAGCTGAGGAAAAACAACGAGACGCACAAGTTTATGTTAATGAGAGGCAGATATTCACCCACTGCCACGGAACTGGCATACGGGACAATACCGAAGATGTTCGGCTCACCCAATAATTTGTCCCACAGTTCTATATGCGCAGAGGCGGAGAAGGTCGGCCCTTTCTACACTGAAGGTTTCTGGGGCTACAGGGACTATGACCTTGCGAGGACCAAATATCTTGTTATCTGGGGATGTGACCCGCTCAGCTCCAACAGGCAGGTGCCGAATGCGATAAATAAATTCGGCGACATCCTCGACCGAGGAACTATAGCTGTTATTGACCCAAGGCTGAGCGCATCCGCTGCAAAGGCCCAGGAATGGCTGCCGGTCAAACCGGGGGAAGACAGTGCGCTTGCAACTGCGATTGCGCATGTGGTTCTCACCGAGGGTCTCTGGAGCAAAGAATTTGTCGGAGACTTCAAGGACGGAAAGAATCTCTTTGTCGCAGGGCAGGCCGTTGATGAGGCTGCATTCGAGGAGAAATTCACCAATGGTGTTGTGAAGTGGTGGAACCTGGAACTCAAGGACAGGACCCCTGAATGGGCTGAGAAAATCTCACTTATTCCCCAAGACCAGATATTAAGAGTGGCAAGAGGCATGGGCAAGGCAGCCCCGAACGTGGCCGTATGGCTCGGCCCCGGCCCTGTCATGAGTCCGAGAGGCGCATATCCGTCAATGGCGATTCATGCATTGAACGGATTGCTTGGATCGGTGGACAACGAGGGCGGAGCGCACAGGGCGCCTAAACTGCCGAAAAGCCCATTCCCGAAATTTGACGCTTACTTAGACGATATGGCAAAGACCGGTGGCAAGAACAAAAAAATAGACCAGAGAGGGACCAAGGCATTCCCGGCAATAAGCAACGGAGAAGTGGGCAAAGGAGTTGTTATAAACAATGTGGCCAACGCCATACTCGCAGACAATCCTTATGACATAAAGGTCGCCATTGGATACTGGAACAATTTCAATTTCTCCTGCACGGGCGCTGAAAGATGGGACAGGGCCATGGCCAAGGTGCCGTTCTTTGTGCATATTACAACCAACCCGGCTGAGATGACGCAGTTTGCAGATATAGTTCTGCCTGCTGCATTTGCTCCTGCCGAGAAATGGTCTGTCATTTCGAACATGGCAAATCTGTATTCTCATATTTCAATACAGCAGCCGGTGGTCAAACCCATGTGGGAGGCGAAGGCAGATGAAACTGAGATCATGTGGCTGATCGCAGAACGACTCAAGGCAAAGGGTTTCCCGAACATCCACGATTATTTCTCAAAGGAATTTAAAGACCCCGAAACAGGGGCCACTCCGATGAATGCAGAGGAATTTGCCTTGATTACAACAAAGATGTCCAGCGCATCCGTATGGAAACCGGCGGAGCCGCTCAAGGGAGACAAGCTTGACGGCTGGGAGGACTTCAAAAAGAAGGGAATCTATAACTCCGAGCAATACACTTTCAAAAAACACTGGGGCAAGTTCGGCAAGGAAGTGGAAAAGGACGGCAAGAAGATGCTCGAAGGCACCGCCACTTTCAAGTTTGAATTTTACAGCGAGACATTGAAGAAGTATCTTGGAGAGCATGCTGAAAAACACAAGACCACAATCGACGACGTGCTTGAGGTATCGGGATATCTCGCAAAAGGCGAGTTGGCGTTTGTCCCGCACTATGAACCGCCAAAGAGATGGGGTGATGAAAAGGAGTATCCTTTCACATTCATCGACTATAAGTCGAGGCTCAACAGGGAAGGCCGGAGCCAGAATGCGCCGTGGTATCACGAATTCAAAAAGGTCGACGTAGGCGATGAAAGCTATGAAGACGTGATAAAGATAAATCCGGTTGACGGCAAAAAACTCGGGGTCAAGACCGGCGATATGGTCAAGGTCACTTCCCCGACAGGCAGCATTAAAGTAAAGGCAAAGCTCTGGGAAGGCGTCCGGCCCGGCACAGTCGCCAAGTGCTACGGACAGGGACACTGGGCGTATGGAAGGACCGCTGCGAAGGATTATGCAAAGTCCATTCCCAAAGGCGGCAATAACAATGAGCTGTTGCCCGATGACTACGAGCGCCTTTCCGGCAGCACGGCAAGGAACGGCGGTTTTGTCGGAGTGAAAATACAGAAAGCATAAAAGCGTAGGGGCGGGGTGACCCCGCCCTTACATTGAAAGGAGGATCAACAAATGCAAATAGCAATGGTAATAGATCTACAGAAGTGTGTCGGCTGCGGGGCCTGCGCCATCGCATGCAAGACGGAAAATAACACTCAGCTACGGGGAAAGGGACAGACCTTCAACTGGGCTGATTTCATGTACAAGACAGAGGGCAAATTTCCTGATGTGAATTATTCTGCAATCCCCGTGCGCTGTAATCATTGCAGCGATCCGGCCTGCATGAAGCAGTGTCCTGAGCCGAAGGCGCTGTACAAGACCGAAGAAGGCATTACCATGTATAACCAGAAGTACTGCATCCAGTGCAGGAAATGCCAGGAGGATTGCCCGTACAGCGACAAAGATATAGACAAGGAAAAATCCGCTTACAGCGTGATAAGCTTCAACGAGGTCGGCGTGGATACACATGATTTCTATAAAAATAAAAACGAGCTTATAAAAGGCGCCACTGCTTCACCAGCGGAAGTGGCGGGCAAGTACGCTGTTCCGCCGTACAAACATGCTTATGCATTTAAAGACGACAAGCCGCCTCTTAAGGGGCAAAAGTCCAAAGGCAAGGGCGCGGTTGCCGATGTCAGAAAAGACGGATGGGTAGATAAGTGCCACTTCTGCATACACCGGATAAGGAACGGCGAGGAGCCGTATTGTGTCGTCTCCTGCCCTGCCGGGGCGCGTATAGTGGGAGACCTCGAAGACCCGAACAGCAAGGCAAGTCAGCTCATCAAAAAATACAAGCCCATGAGACTTAAAGACAATAAAGGCGAGTGGCTGAAGGACGGCGAAAAAGGCACTCAGCCTAATGTATACTACATCAGGAACTTCAAGGCGGAAGCCAAGTCAGCATAAGCGATAAAGCGATGTAGGGGCGTATTGCAATACGCCCCTACTACAAATAAATATGGGCATTAATCAATCCATTACACTTGAGACTGCAAGAGGCGACTGTTACCGCCTTCTCGCCGCCTGTTTCTACCAGCCGCAGAAAAGTATATTCATCGATGAAGGGCTTTTGAAAAATCTTGCGTCATCGCTTCAGCAAGTATGCCCTGAAGCGGCCGTATTCTCTTCTGAAATGGAAAAGAATGTCCTTAACTACAGCGATGAAGAACTTGCCGTTGAGTATGCGAGGCTCTTTGTTGGTCCCTATGAGATGATTGCCCCGCCTTACGGCTCAATGTATCTCGATGGCGAGAGGACGGTCATGGGCGATTCCACGGTGGAAGTCATCCGCATGTACCAGGAAGAAGGACTTGCAAGAGACAGCGAATTCAAAGACCTGCCGGACCATATAGCCGTAGAGCTGGAGTTCATGTATTATCTGACTTTCAAGGGAATGAAGGCACGGGAACAGGCAGATGATAAGGCTTCATCCGGGTTTATCGTAAAGCAAAATATATTCTTAAACAGATTTCTCCGCAGTTGGGCCCCTCAATTCTGTGATAGAATTAAAGAAGGCACGGATAACGGCTTTTACAAATCCCTTGCCGGTTGTCTTTATGCCTTTATCAAAGACAATAAAAATTAATAGTCACTATACAGGAGGGAAACATGTTCGGATTAGGCGTAACGGAATTAATCATCGTCCTAGTAATCATTGTGCTCTTATTCGGAGGCTCGAAGCTGCCCCAAATCGGCAAAGGCATTGGGGAGGCTATTTCAAATTTCAAGAAGGCTACTTCAGGGAAAGATACTCCCAAAGTGACAGATGAAAGCCATTAAGGTAAATTGAAAACCTTAAGTAGGGAAAGCCTTTTTCAAGTCATCAATCAGCTCTGAGTCTTGTCCTTTATTTCATCCCGCGTCTTTCGGAACGCGATCATGCTTTTCTCGTCCGCCTTGTTGATTAATCGTTTCGAAAATACGCGTAAGGAGACTCGGCATTGTCATTGCGCTTAGGTTCTTAAACACATATGTTACAATCCTGGACTGAACAATTTCGTCGATCTGCTTTTTAAGGGAGGAGATGTTAGAGTTCTTTACTTCCAAGAAGGGCTGAGGGGCTGCTTTTTGGCAGAGAGAATTTGATTAGTTACGTTGTGTTGCTGTTCTATGTATGCGCACGCCATCGGCAGTAACAACCACAAGGTTTTTTCTTATATCTTTTTCGCTAATACTCGTAAAATGCTTCTTAAATAACGCCAGAGTCTCCTCGACAGTGCGCTTGTAAATCTTAACTACAATGATACCGGCGCATTTCTCAGGTGGGAATCGTAATATCCTTGAGAAATCTTTATCCATCGTAATGATCACCAGTTTTTCTTTACAAGCCCGTTTATAAACGTCATCGTCGGAAATGCCGGAGAATCCTTCCCTGACGCTGAGCACATCATGCCCCTTTTTTCTAAGGTAATTAATAATGGGTTCAAAAAGATTTTCGTTGGCAAACAGTTTCATGCGGAGACCCCGGCCTCTTCATCCGCAAGGATAGAAGCATAATTCAGGCAGGCTCTGATATCTTCATCAGTAATGTTCGGGTATGCTTTTTTAATTCCCTTAAAGCTTTCACCTGCAGCAAGAAGATCAAGGATTATATGAGCAGGTATTCTTGTTCCTTTTATGCAAGGCTTGCCGCTGCATATCTTCGGGTCGCAAACTATTCTGTCAGTAAGCTTTTTCATATTTAATCCTCCTTTTGGGTTTATTAATGAAAATGTTATAGGCATATCATAACAAACTTTGCATGCCTATATTTTTGAACCTGACCCCTGCACTCTATCAATATCCTCTCTGAAGGCACTAAATCTTAATTTGCAGGTTTAGTAAAATGTGTTGGTCTGACCCCAGGATTAATTACTGAATAACGACTGCATTATGAAAGTTGTTTTACATGAAATCCGAAATACCGTAGAATCTTAGTGGTACGAGAATTAATTATTGGCAATTCCTCCTTATTTGTCCAGCCAATAAGCTCCTGGACATTTGACTGGCCAAACTCATTTATCCTGTAATCCGAATTGAATATTAAATTCGCCATTCTTTCTTCCACGCTACCTTCACTAAATATTAAGTAAGTTAAGCGCTCTCTGACAGGGATGGATTTGTTAGACTCAAAAAATTTACTTCTTAATGATGGCAGTCCGCCAGGAAAGAACCTTAACCTGTCATGAAAGGAGTGTAAAACACATAACCCGTCAAAAAGCAGATCGTCATCAGATGATAACAAAGTCTCTGAACTTGAAAATACTTTTTTTAGTTTGGGATATTTTTGTGAGATTATCGTCTCTTCAAAGTATGGATATGATGCAGTATGCCACTTATTAATGTTATATCTGATAAAAGCCTTCTGTTCATCCCCGATCATCAGTTCTGTAGCCTCCCATTTATCAGTTTGCGCATGTTTGTCACGCACATAACTAATAAACGAATCTATCTCAATACGAAGCGGTATTTGTTCCTCGCTTACTTTGCGTTTCCCCACGTCTTGATATACTTCTTTAAGGACCTTAAAGGCAGTGACAGTTTCCTGGTAGGTCCGTCTGAAGTCGTCAAGGAACAAAATATCTTTAGATTTCTTTTTCTTTCCTCTTTTAATATTGCTAAATACAACGTCTCCCAGTTTGGTCTGAATATCTCTTTCAAGTTTGACCAGCTCGGAAAAAGCCGAGTTGCATCTTTTAGTCAAGTCTTTATATGCAACGATGACTTCTTTATCTAAAACTGCAGCCTCAGACCAGTAATCAGCAAAAAGACCTGCCAACTCGGTAAAACGGTAATCATCAGATTTGATAGTTATCATAATCTCTTGATTCCCTGAAAGGGCGGCATTTGTTAAATTTGCAGAGCCGACCAAGGCAGTGTGATCTCCAAAAATATAAAGTTTAGGATGAAATGAGCGATCTGTGAAATAGCGAACCTCTACACCGGACAGGTTGACGACCTTACTTAGCGCATCAGGACTAGTTGGGTGGGCTAAGCGAACAATTAACCTGACATTACAATTTCTGTTAATTAAGTTAGCGATTGAATCAGGATCTGTAAAGAAAGCCGATGCAATATAAACATTGGATGGCTTGGTTATATGATCTGAGAATGCATTAATAAAATAATCCGCATAGTCAGTTCTGTTTGTATATAATCCGGTATCACTCATTGAAAGTCCGATAACCTCACCCACTCCCCGCTCGCGTTCTTAATATACCAGAAATCCCACCCATTAACCGTAGAACTGTCGACAATAGACAACGCTGCTCCGGACGGAGAAGTGAATCTTTTACTTCCCAACTTAATAATCCCCTTCCCAGTCAGGATAGCCTTATATTCCTTCCCTTTATATGCCCGGTAAAGCGTTGCCTTGTTTTTCACCAGTCCTGTAAGAGATTCGGGATGTTTTGAATTGCTTTTCTTATTTGGCGTTCTGCGCCTGGTCCTGCCTACGATTGAATCGATCTCGTCTTTGTGCTTCTCCTTCAGCATTGTTACAAGCTCCCGCTTCAGGGTGTTACCGGACTGGCTTTTGTAAAGCTTCGTGTTGCCTTTGGGGTTTGCGATTCTTATTAGGAGGGACTCAATTTCATGTATGTGCGATTCATCGCGTACGAGGTAGAGACTGAAGTGTGTCCAGCTTGCAAGGTGTTTGTCACGAAGGTGCTGGTTGACTCTTTTCTTAAGGTCAGTGGATTTGCCGACATAATAAAGCTCGCTTCCGTCATAGAGGGCATAAACCCCGTGTGTGTTTCCGACAAGCTTCGTGATCAACTCGGAATGCTTCTTGAAGACATCCTTTGAAATATTCTCCAGCCTCTTTATTACAAGGCTTTGAGGTTTAGAACCAACTTTCTGTTTCACCTCGGCCCTCTCTTTTTTTGTTTCGGCAATAACTTGTTTGATCCCGACGGAAGGAAGTTCTCTCCGGTAACTACATTCCTCCCTGTTTTTGCCTCCAGTTCACGCCTTGCTTTTTTGGCAATGCCGCCGCCTTTTTCCCCGGCTTCTATATTTTCATCCATCCCGGTTGCGTTCACACTCTCAGCTATGTGACGAGTTGAAAGTTCGGCAAGAGCGGTAAAGATCAGTTCTGCCTCACTCATATGATCTCTGAGATTTTGTGTTTTCAGTCCCTTTATTTCTTTATGCTTCTTTACCGATACCGCTGTCCATTCCTGTTGTATAATATTGGTCAGAACGGCAAACTCTTTTTCCTTTGTTATCTCGTGTTCTTGCCAGTAATCGGTCAGCTTGTTGCGGGTCTCCTGTCCCATCATCCGCTGCTGAATCCACTTCTCGCTTCTGCCGTGCTGCTGCCAGTATTCCCGTGCCCGGTCAAGCGAGCGCGCCGGATCACTCATATCCTGCAAGCGTTCATAACCCACTTTAGCCAGCCAGAGCTTGATCGGCTCTGCCTTGGGGCTGGGAACGGACTGGATAAGACGCAGAAGCGTTTCAGGATCAGCAGCATCAGTAAGGTATTTTTTACCATCGGCTGCTTCCATTTTCAGTCGGTTACATTTTGTAACCGACTCACTTCCCTCTTTATTTAAGCGGTGTTTCAATACCTTCCAGTAATTTCTCGCGGCCTGATAATCAGGCTGCTGGATCAGCACCTGAATAATATCCACTACAGAGAAATACCATGTTCCCGTATCCTCGTCATAATGACGGCGGATTTGCTTCCCTTCAAAAACAGCCAATGATTTTTCCGGCATCTCTTGTCCCCCTTACACTGTTTTGTGTATCAGTCATATCTGCCGAGGTTCAACCTCGATAATTACTTACGTTTCCCCTGAAAAACCTTGCATGATTTTAATCTAATATCCGGCCAAACGGCAAGGAGAAAATAGTGCCTTGTCAAGCCAAAATTAAAATGTCCGGTTTTTCAGTGATCTCTTTAATTTTCCTTTAATCCATCTCCTTATCTGCTTCATCAAAACCAGTTAAAATGGATTGAACGGTATTCAGCATGACAGGGATGAAGATGATTGAGCCACAATCCATTTTGCAGCGAGAAAAAGTTATCATACCTTGAGAATGTCATGCTGAAATATCTGATCATAAATATTTGTTTCTGTCCGCTGTTCCTGTCAGGGTGTGAGGATACGGACGTCCTGATAGCTACGGATGCGGGTATAGATGCAGTAAAGGTGCTGGCGCTTTCCGATAAGGACGTGCAGGAGATTGCCTCACAGGCCGTTCAGTATTCAGACCAAAAATATACTCTGGCGCCGCCTGAAAACAAATATGCAAAACGGCTTAATCATCTGGTTGGCCAAAGCCTTCAGGAGGGCAGCCTGAAATTCAACTATGGCGTCTATCTGTCTCCGGAAGTCAATGCGTTTGCGATGGCAAACGGGACCATCCGCGTATATAGCGGCCTTATGGACATGTTGAGTGATGGAGAGCTGCGGTTTGTTATCGGGCATGAAATGGGGCATGTCATGAAAAACCATATACGAAAGAAAATACAGCTTGCCTATGCCGCGAGCGCTGTCAGAAAAGGGATAGCGTCCCAGAACAGCACAGCAGGAGAAGTGGCCCGGTCATTGTTCGGAGGTCTTGCAGAGACCCTGATGAACGCCCAGTTCTCCCAACTGGAGGAGAAAGAGACTGATGATTATGGATTGGCCTTTCTCAAGCATAAGAAGTTTGAACCACGGGATGCAGTATCGGCCCTGGAGAAGATTGCCGCGTTAGGCAGCGGCCATTCCTTTCTTTCAAGTCATCCGGACCCGACAAAAAGGGCTGAAAGACTGCAGGCCCAGATTGAAGGGAGGGCCTTGTCCATAGAGGAGAACCAGCGGAACATTCTTGCCGGTGTCAAGGCATTTTTTGAGGAGCGCTTCCCCTCGGTCTATAAATATTTAAGCAGGTTGTTTTAATTGATCAGCCGCGATTCACTGACAATTCTTTAATGTAGTCAATCATTGCGGGCCCGCCAAAGGCTGTCAAGCCAAGCCTCAGGAAAGAGAGGAATAATCTTCCATGGTCGGCTCATGGTTCAAAAATAATACCTCGCCCTGAACTCAGCCCTGTAATCGTTCTGCTTTTCACCGTATTCGCTTTGTCTTTCTCCTGAGAGAAAGGAGGCCTTGAGTCTAAGTTCGAGATTTGTAATCCCTGTGTACAGCAATTCCGGCGAAAGGGAGAAGCTTTTATCGTTGACATTCAATATGACTGTAGCCGAAGGCGTGAAGTAGAGGATGTCAAAAGGCTCCTTCCGGCTTGCGCGCAAATAAATATAATCCTTCATCGGATTCATCCTCCCATAATTGCCCTCGGTGATGTTCGATGCCTTTTTAAGGAGCGCATCGCTGCTTGTTGAAACATATGAGTCATAGCCCTTATTGATAAAGGCAAAATAATCCCTCATCTCTCCGGATGTAAAGCCTGTGCCATTGTAATAATATTCGAGTATATACGTTGCCTCCTCTTCCGTGAGATACCTGATGCCGATGAGATAGCTCTCCGCATCATAATCGTTTTCAAAACTATCACCGTTGCTGTCTATAAATCTCTTTTTGTAGTCGTCTATGATTGCTAATTCTCCGTGTATCTCAAAGTTGGTTGTGAGGTTTCTTGAAAAGTCTGCGCCGTATCTCGATGTCTTGCTTCCGCCTGTGAGGATCATGAAGTCAATATCCGTGTCGTACAGAAGAAGGTAAAGCTTCCCTGCAAAGTTGAGTTTATTGATATCGCCGAAGGTGTCATTCACATGCTCGTAGACCGGAATTAAGACAGGCGTAAAAGAGACGATCTTCAGAGGGCCTTTAAAACTTTTTATATAATCCGCTGAGGCGACGATAAAACCTTCAAGAGCGAGTTCCGGGTCGTCAGTGTCTTTCGGCCTGTCCACAAAAGCAGCCGGGTTCCATGCATAGCCTTTTCCCCACTTCAGGGTCTTTTTGCCGATGTCGATTGTCAGGGAAGACGAGGGTTTCAGAGAGAGAAAGCCCTCATAAACCGTTGTCTCTTGGTCTTCTCCAAGATAAGATATATTATAGTCGGTATTTGTTTTCATATGAAGACTTGAGATGCCCTTTTCAAGGCTGCCTTCCAATTGCAGTTTGGAATTGTATTCTTCAATAACGCTTCCTTCATCACGGTCGTAGAACTTGAGCTTATAGAGAGAGGCGTCTTTGTCCAGCCTGGAAAGGACAGGCCTGAATTCCGCATAACCGCCAATGTAGTACGGCTTCTTCTCTATTTCCGAGATGTCAAAGGTGTAGTCTTCGGCATGGAGAAATGGCGGAAAAATGAGCGCAAACAAAATCAAAATAATGATGAGATTGATCTGTAAAATCCCTCCTGACCTCCCTTTTCCAAAGGGAGGTATATCCCCCTCTTTTGTAAAGAGGGGTAAGGGGAGATTTTTAGAATAAGGGCCGTTTTTCCAGGCGGTCATCGAAGCGATTCCAGATTCGGCATAAAGGTAAGGGTAAAGAACTCGTCTTTAAAGTTCTTTGCCTTGACATTTGCGAATATCATAACGGACTTGTAGCCCTTGTATAAAGGACTGTCGGTCTCAATAACAGAGGGCCTCACGAGACCCGCCCCGAAATCTTTGACCTCCTTGAAATAGAGGGTCTTGATAAGCAGGTTCGCCTCTGTGAGGCATTCAATCTTTGCCGGGAGCTTTTTCCCTTTGTCCACCCATATCTTCAGCCTGTCATAGGCTACCGTCTTTGTTTTTGCCTTCAGATAAAGGAGATATTCGCTTCCCTGTTCTTCGACCTTTTCTACATCGTATTCCGCTGCATAATCAAGCTGAAGGATGTCCGCATTGTTGAATACGCCGCCTACAACAGACTGGAGGCTCGTTATCCTGATGGGCTTGCCGACATTCGGAATGTAAAGCCACATATTATCGCCGAGCCGTAATGTGCTCCTGCCTTTCTCACTTGCGGGCGCAAGAAACAGCGACGCAATCTTATCGGTCCCTTTCTTGACGGTAAAAAGTGTGTATTCCTTTTTTCTGCCATCGGGTTCGATGTTTATGAGCTTTCGGTAAGACTCGTAAGACTCGGGGCTGAGGTTCCTGTCCACTTCTTTTAAAAGCTGCGTTCCGTCAATGGCATATGCGGGCAGAGCAATCATTAATGTAAGGATAAAGCCGAATATTTTAAGCATCGAATCCTCCTGACTTTTAACTCCTAACTCTCTTAACTCCTACCTCTTAACTCTTCTATACATGTCTCAATGCCTTGATCGGCTCCATCCTCGATGCCTTAAAAGCTGGCTGAAGACTGGCGATTACAGAGACGATTATTACGGTCACCGATATGGCGGCAATATCGGCAGGGTTTACGTTTGCATGGAGGATTAATCCCTGCTGCTGTCCGAAATTGAAGGATATTTTCAGCATGTTGATTATAAGGACCAAGACAACCCCGACAATGTTACCGATAATCGCGCCTACAATGCCAAGACAGAACCCCTCGATCACGAACATGTTCAATATCTTCCCCGGCAGGGTCCCGATTGCGGCTATGGTCCCTATCTCTCTTATCCTTTCATACACCGCCATGATCATTACATTCATGATGCTGATGAGAACAATGGCGATCAGCATGAGCTTGATGAAGAATGTCATCACATCTATCATACGGGCTATGTTGTAAAAGGGAGTGAGCTTTTCCCAGGTGTGTAGCTCAAATATCTGTTTGTCCTGCTGGTTAAGCTCCTTTGAAAGCAGGCCGTCTAATTTTTCGCTGAACTTATGGAGTGTTCCGAAA
>JACRQA010000205.1 GCA_016222915.1 Nitrospirota bacterium
CGGTTGGTCATGTCGAGGACATTTACCCCTGATTCAGGCTTGATGCCTATAGCCATACCAGGCACGCCGTTGTGTATCATGGCGACCGTGCGCTTTTCATAGCCGAACTGCACGTCCGCAACGTCCGCCAGGGTAATGCGTCTCTGTCCCGTGGACTTGATTACAATCTTTTTGATGTCCTCAGGCGACCTGAATTCCGCCACGGTCCTAATCCTGTAGTCCCTTCTGCCGACGCCCATGACACCTGCGGAGACGTTCACGTTCTCCGACCTCAGGATATTGGACACGTCAGTAATTGTAAGGCCGTATGCGGCCAGCCTTTCAGGAGACACAATTATGTGCATCTCCTTTTCCGTGCCTCCGCCTATAAACAGGTCGGCCACGCCTTCAATCCTCTCAAGGTACTGCCTGACCTCATTTTCAAAATATGTCTTGTAGGTGTAGATATGGTCCGGGTTGCCCTCCGAGGTCAGCATTATCATCCAGATGATCGGGGAGGTGGCTGCGCCGGTGGCATTGATCACGGGTTTGTCGACGTTCTCCGGATATGAACGGACTTCATTGAGCTTGTTCGACACACGGAGTAGGGCATCGTCAACGTCGGTGCCGACCTTAAATCTCAGCGTGACCGTACCGAGCCCGTTAAAGGCAGAGCTTTCCATCTCAAGCAGGTTCGGTATCCCCTTGAGGACCTTCTCCTGCTCCTCGATGATGTCCCGCTCGATTTCATACGGGGTCGCGCCGGTCCATACGGTCCTGACCTCGATCTCCGGCTCGGTCACGTCAGGGCTTAATTGATAAGGCATCTTATAAAGCGCTATCAGCCCGAAGAGCAGAATCAGTATCACTGCGACCAGTACGGTCACGGGTTTTTTTATTGATGTATGTACGATGTCCATCTATTTAAAATTCCAAATTACAAAATCCAAATAACAAATAAATTCCAAAAATCAAGTTCCAACTACCAAAGAGTTTGGAATTTGTGATTTGGTTATTGGTTATTATTTGTTTATTGGTGCTTGTAATTTGGAATTTCTCCTGATTCGTTATTGTTGTATCGCTACCGCCTGCCCATCCCTGAGCCTCTCATTCCCTTTAACTACCACCTTCATGCCTTCCTTCAGTCCTTCTGCTTTAATGCCGACTGTCATCCCCTGGTATCCGGCAACCTTAACGGGAAACATCTTTGCCGCAGAATCAATGACAGCATACACGACCGTGTTGCCGAAGGCGGTGATGACTGCGTCCCTTGGCACTATAAGGGTCTTGTCTTTTTCCCCTACCGGCATAATTACCCTGGCCTCCATTCCCTCTATCAGCGTCCCGGAATTTTTGACCCTTACCCTGACCGGGAAGGTCCTTGTCGAGATATCGCCTTTAGGAACGAGGGCAGTAATGCTGCCTGTTATTTGTTTATCACCTGCGGAAATCCTGACCTCTGTTCCGTGCCTGAGGTGTCGTATCACATGTTCCGGGACATCGGCGATAATATCGATTGCACTGTCGCTTGCAACGGTCGCTACCGGAGATCCTGGAGTAAGCCACTCTCCCCTTTCAATGTGTTTTTTTGTGACGACCCCGTTGAATGGGGACCTGATCTCCTTTTTCTGTAAAAATGTTTCGAGGCGCTCGACTTCCGCCTTCAGTGACGAGGCCTTTTTCTCAAGGCCCTTTACCCTGAAACGGTCTTCGTCAAAGCGTCTTTCAGTGACGAGGTTTTCCTTGAAGAGATTTTCAGTCCTGGTAAATTCGATCTTTGAGCTTTCGAGGTCGGACAACGCCTGTTCGTATGACGCCTGTGTCGCCTGGATGTCCTTCTTCAATATGTCATCCCCGAGCTTCACGAGGACAGCGCCTTTTTCAACCCTCTTGCCTTCTTCAAAATGGACTGCCTCGACCAGACCTTCGACTTCCGCCGCAACGTCTGAGACTTCGTGATAATATACCGTTCCGATAAATTCGCTCTCAGGCGCCATCATGCCGCTCCTGACCTCGGACACGACCACCTGGGCAGGCGGCATTCCCTGTGGCTTGTCCTGTGCTGCATGAAGGTCTGCTGCAATGAGTAAAATAAAGATAAGCAACAAGGCGCTTTTTATCGGCTTAATCATATATATGGTCTCCCGTTATTTCGGTAAAATTATTTAATAGGTCGCCTGGTCGCCGGTGACGGATTTCAGGAGCGTTCCTGCGGCGCGCTTCAAATTCAATATCGCCAGCTCATAATCATATCCTGCATTGGCAAGCTCCCTCTCAGAGGTAACGAGCAGAGTGTTTGCGTCAATCACGTCGATGCTGTCTGCAAGCCCGTACTGAAACTGCTTTGTAACGGAATTGTAATTGTCCGCCGCGTATTCCGCTTCAGCCTGTAATTTATCGATTACCGCAGATACGGTCAGCAGGTTGAGATATGCGTTCTCAACCTCAACCCCAACTGTATATTTGAGGTCTGCAAGCCGGTGGTCCGCCTGCCGCAGCTTTGCATTTGCCTCCCTCACCTCTGCGACCCTGAGGCCGCCTTCAAAAAAGGGGAAGTTCAATTTCAGCGCACCGTAAATCCTTTCATCCAGCCCGAACGCGGTGGAAGGAGAATTCTCCTGTCTGTGATAGACACCTTCCACTGAAACATCAGGCCAGTATGAGCCTTTTGTGTATTTGACCTGGTCCTCGGCAATCTGTCTTTGAATAGTCACAGTCTTTACCTCGGCCCTCTCTGAAAAGGCCTTCTGGCTAAGACATTCTAAAGTCGCCAGCCGGCAGTCCCCGATCAATGTATCCAGCAATTCCTGCTCCCGTGTTTCCATGTCTTTGTCAAACTCCGGCCCCTTGACCTCAAAGGCCCAGGTTATTCCGACTGTCCTTGCAAGTATGCTCTTTGCCAGCCTCAGGCTGTTTTCAGATCTTATTAATTCCGACTGGGAGCCTGCAAGCTCCGCCTCCGCCCTTAACAGGACGGTCTTTGTGACTTCCCCTACTTTTAAGCGGGTCGCTGCCGCGTCCCGGTGTTTGGTCAGTCTCTCGACGTTGGCCCCGGCTATCTCACGCGCCTTTTTTGCCTTCAGCAAATCATAATATGAAGAAGCGACAGTCAACAGGTACTCTTCCTTTACCGCATCGAGGTCCTCCCTGCTTTTTTCAATCCCTTCCTTTGCAATCTTAAACGCGGTAAGCTCCCTGCCGCTTAAGGACATGGACTGGTCCAGCCTCACACCCCAGTCGTTCGTATAATCAGGTTGTATGAGTGTGGTATCGCTGCTTTTTGATTCATTATATCTTGTGTGGTTCCCGAAGGCGGAAAGGGTAGGCATAAGCACTGCCTTTGCCTTGTCCTTCTGACGCTCCGATATGTACAGGTCTTCTTCCGCTATCTTTATGGTCTCGCTCTTTTCAAGGGCCAGCCTGTAAAGGTCTTCAAGTGAATATTCATCGGCATAAGCGCAATAAGGGACAACGTTCAAAAAAAAGAATAAAAATATAATCGCCTTTTTCATCGTGAATCCTTTCTTATTCCATGGGAGATAATTTGGAAAAGGGAGTCGCCCATTTTCTTTATGTCGCCGATCCCGAATATTATTTTTAATAAAACCGCCCCCCGGATACTCGCAAAAATCATGACTGCCGTATCGTTGACTTTCATGGGCCTGAAGACACCTCTTTTGACCCCTGCAACAAGTATATCAGTTATTATCCTGTGCTGCATTTTGAAAAAATTTGTCCTGAGCGGTTTAAGAAACGGGAGATTATATTCCTTGAAAAACAGGGACAGCAGTTGTCTTTTTTTAAATGAACACTCAAGGTTCACTTGGATATATTTTTTCAGGGCTTCAGCCGGGTCATCATGCGGCAGGTCTTGCACCCGCTCAACAAAGTCCTTTGTCTGGTCTTTGATGAGCTCAAGGCAGAGCTCTTCCTTGTTCTTGAACCTGAGGTAAAGAGCGCCGACGCTTAAGCCTGAGCCCCTGGCGATCTCGGTCATTTTCGTCTCCGAGTAACCCTTTGAAGAGAACAAATCGAGGGCTATATTTAATAGCTCTGTTCTCTGTGTTTTTTTTGCTGAACGCTGATTCATATGAACGATGGTTCATATTATCACCGCTAAGTTTAATTGTCAAGAAACGGGGACATTGGAGGATCAGCCGAACAGGGCGTCCACAAATTCACCGGGGTTGAAGTCCTGGAGGTCTTCTACTGCTTCCCCCACGCCGATAAGTTTGACGGGGATGTTCAATTCCTTGTTGATTGCAAGTATTATTCCCCCTTTTGCAGTACCGTCGAGCTTGGTAAGCGCAATCCCCGTGACACCTACGGCCTCGTTGAATATCTTTGCCTGGTTGATGGCATTTTGCCCTGACGTGGCGTCAACGACAAGCAGCACTTCATGGGGCGCGGAGGGTTTTTCCTTGCCGATGACGCGCTTTATTTTCTTTAGCTCCTCCATGAGGTTGGATTTGGTGTGGAGCCTCCCTGCAGTGTCGATTATTACAACATCGATATTTTTTGACTTTGCGGACGCGACCGCGTCAAAGGCGACTGCAGCGGGGTCTGCGCCGCTTCTGTGTTTTACGATCTGTGCGCCTGCCCTGTCCGCCCAGATCTCAAGCTGTTCAATGGCCGCTGCCCTGAAGGTATCTCCCGCGGCAAGAGTGACTGTGAAACCGTGATCGGTGAAGCGCCTGGCAAGCTTGCCTATTGTGGTGGTTTTCCCCACGCCGTTTACTCCGACCGTGAGGACGACAAATGGTTTTTCACCCGCGCACATTACCTTATGGCCGTCTATCAGGATCTTTTTCACTTCTTCCTTAAAGGCGTCCTTGAGGTCCTTTTCATTTCTGATCTTTTGTTCCTTTACCTTCGCCCTCAGGGATTTAGTGATGGACTCAGCCGCCTGGGGCCCGACATCAGCCATTATCAGGAGCTCTTCGAATTCATCCAGAAGACGGTCGTCAACTGTTCGCCCGCTGACAAGCCTCTCTACATTTTCAATGAGGGTCTTTTTTGTTTTGAACAATCCCTCTTTCAGTCTGTCAAATAAACCCACGATGTTCTCCTTTTAAAGTAAGAAGTGAGAAACAGGAAGTGAGAAGTAAAAAAACGTTACCGTGCATCTCACATTCCCTCCTGCTTACTTTGTTGTAATTCCAGGTAAAAAACAGCACAGAAATTGTAACAGTTTCATATATAAAAATGATATTACGCAGGTCGCAAAAAAAAGGAAGGCAGGATATTTACCCGCCTTCCTTTTGATTTTCTAAACAATCAAACTGTTAATTAGAAGCCGAACGGTTTTGCAAAGAGGATGATCAGTGCAACAACCAGTGCGTAAATACAGAGAGACTCAATCATCGCAAGACCGATGATCAGGGTTGTGGTGATTTTGCCTGATGCGCCGGGATTTCTTGCAACACCTTCTGCTGCCTTGGCGAGTCCTATGCCCTGTCCAATGCCCGCCTTCTGCTGCAAACGCAACAGGCGCCAAGAGGCATACCAAGGTGAGCGACAGTAAAATTGCAGTTACTATTCTTCTCATTTTTCCTCCTTTCATAGAGTACTATAGGTTTCCCTATTTTTAATGTGCTGCTTCTACAGAGCCTGCTAAATATAATGTTGTCAGTAGAACAAAAACAAATGCCTGAATAACGGACACGAGCACGCCCAGCCCCAGGATCGCGGTCGGTACCACTGCAGGGGAGAGCAAGCCGAGAATAATGATGATCTTGTGTTTGGCTACCATGTTACCGAATAACCGGACTGATAATGTCAAAGGTCTTGCGATATGCCCTATCACTTCAATGATGAACATCAGGCCCATTAACGGGAGCGCGGGCAGCGACCTCATGGGACCGACAAAGTGTTTAATGTATCCAAACCCGTGCTCTTTGATTCCATATATATGTGTGGCAAAGAATACCGGCAGCGCCAGGGCCGCGTTGGTGTTCAGGTTGCTGGTCGGGGCCTCGAACCCTGGGATCAGTCCAAGAAAGTTGCAAACTAAAATATAGATACCGATAGTGGCAATGAACGGGAAAAAGTGTCTGCCCAAATGACCGATATTCGTGTCCACCAGGTCGAGAAAGAATTCCATAATGACTTCTACAAGGTTCTGTATGCCCCTTGGGACCAGGTTAAGTGACTTCCTCGCAAGGACCGCAAGGACAAGGATTATCAGAGTTGCAACCCATGAAAAGGCGACAAAGGGTGGGATGCCTGCGTGTATCAATAAGTTTACTGGAAATATAAATGGAGATTCGTGCATAGATTCCCTCTTTTCTTAAAAGTGGGTTAATGATAAGTCAGCATGTCACGTCATGTCAACCCGCAAATTTATAAATTTAAATTTCTTATAGATATGACCTGTGCAAAGTCAAAAAGTATCCGGTGCATACCTGACCTTATTCAACAGGGCCACCCTGCTTCGTAATATTACATGGGTCTGTCCGCAGGGGTTTCTCTTCAAGGGCCGTTCAATGTATTAAGAGAACTTATTAGGAGAACTTATACTTAAAGAAGAAATATAAAATAGACAATTCATTTGGTTAATGATATAAATATTGCAACATTATTAATGAACGGTTTTTGAGATTAAGAACGAAAAGTGAAATTAACCAAAGGAGGACTACAATGATAACGTTTTTACTTGGCCTGTTGATCGGATCATTTGCAGGAATGATGTTAATGGCTATTTTTGTTGCCGGGAAAAACGAAGCTGCTCTTAGAGATGACATTCTCTAATTATGTAACAGGATAAATATACTGTTTTTGGTCCTGTGCAACTCTCAGCCCCACCTAAAGAAACCGATTGGTTCTGAATGGCTGGAACCAAGGGAAACTCCATTATTCATTTTTAACAGTCTCAAAAAGTCTGCTTATAAATTAATGCGGTTCTTCTTCCAGTTCCCCGATAAGCCTGAATTTTATATATCTCTCTTCGAGAAGAATATCATCAGGTTTATCGATTAAATCAGCAAGATGGCGTTTCAAGGCTTCCGCAAGGGCAGAGGCGGTTTCCTTCTGGTTTCTGTGAGCGCCACCCAGTGGTTCCGGGATTATCTCATCGATGATTCCTAATTCGTAGAGGTCCTGCGAGGTTATCTTTAATGCTTCAGAGGCATTTTCATATTCTTTGCGTCCAACGGCGGTCCCGTTTTTATTCCATAAAATCGCGGCGCAGCCTTCAGGTGATATTACTGAATAGACAGAGTGCTCAAGCATTATAATCCGGTCTCCAACAGAGAGCGCCAGGGCGCCTCCGCTTCCTCCCTCTCCGATGACGACAGCAATAATCGGGGTCTTTATCGTGAACATCTCCTGGAGGTTCATTGCAATTGCCTCGGCCTGTCCTCTCTCCTCAGCCCCAATACCCGGATATGCGCCGGGTGTATCTATTAAAGT
>JACRQA010000206.1 GCA_016222915.1 Nitrospirota bacterium
CCGGCTGTCACGTCCTTCGGCAGGTCTATCAAGACAGGTCCCGGTCTTCCTGTAGATGCTATATGAAAGGCTTCTCTAACAGTCTGTGCCAGGTCCTTCACGTCTTTTACAAGGAAATTATGTTTGGTGCAGGGCCTTGTTATACCGACTATGTCCGCTTCCTGGAATGCGTCATTACCTATGAGCATGGTCGGCACCTGCCCGGAAAACACCACAAGCGGGATGGAATCCATAGAGGCGGTGGCAATGCCGGTCACCGTGTTGGTTGCCCCGGGACCCGAGGTAATAAGCACGACACCGACTTTACCGCTGGCCCTTGCATAACCATCTGCAGCATGCACTGCACCCTGTTCATGCCTCGTAAGGATAAGCTCAATATCTTTTGCATCATAAAGGACATCAAAGATATTGAGCACTACGCCTCCGGGATAACCGAAGATGTGTTTTACTCCTTCTTTTTTCAGACATTCAAGTAATATTTCAGCGCCGCTCTTTTTAATTTGATCTCCTAATTCTGAACGGGCGAGGCGACCTAGCCCCTACGTTTTCATCACTGCGCCTGTGCTTGCGGAGGTAACCATCTTAGAGTATCTTGCAAGCCACCCTTTAGTAATTTTGGGTTTAAGCGCCTTGTGCGTCTTGAATCTCTTTTGAATTTCCTCTTCGCTTACGAGTAAATCGAGTCTCCTCTTCGGGATATCGATGCTTATAGTGTCTCCGTCCCTGACAACGGCAATCGGCCCGCCTTCCATGGCCTCAGGGGAGACATGGCCGATGCACGGGCCTCTTGTGCCTCCTGAGAAGCGTCCGTCGGTAATCAAGGCCACGGACTCGCCCAATCCCATTCCGGCAATAGTTGCGGTTGAGTTCAACATCTCCCGCATGCCCGGTCCTCCTTTAGGACCTTCATACCGGATAACAACAACGTCGCCGGGCTTGATCTTGCCTGCGAGGATTGCCTTCATTGTGTCTTCCTCTGAGTTGAAGACCCTTGCCGTGCCTTTAAAACGCATCATGTTTTCGGTGACGGCCGTCTGTTTTACAACAGCGCCGTCGGGGGCCAAAGAGCCCCTTAAGACCGCAATGCCGCCTTCTTTATGGTGCGCCTTGTTAAGCGGCCTGATTACTTCCGAATCTATGATCTCGGCCTTATCGGCAATATCAAATGTCTTCATGCCTGATACGGTTGCAACATTATTCAGGCTGGCTTTCAATCTCTTAAACACAGCCGGGATTCCACCTGCATATTCGAGGTCCTCAAGGTACTGGGTCCCTCCCGGCAGCATGTTTGAAATATGCGGTGTCTTGCTGCTTATTTCATCAAATATCTCTAATGACAGGGGGACCTTTGCCTCGTGCGCAATTGCCGGGATGTGCAGGACAGTATTTGTTGATCCACCGAGGGCCATATCAACCCTTATAGCGTTTTCAAATGCCTTCCGGGTCATGATCTTGCCGGGCGTTATCTTCTTTTTTACCATCTCAACTATCCTGCTGCCGCTGTTAAATGCAATCCTGCGCTTTTTCGCCGATACTGCCACGGCAGTTGCGCATCCGGGAAGGCTCATGCCGAGGGCCTCGGTCACGCAGGCCATGGTATTTGCCGTGTACATCCCCTGACAGGACCCGGCGCCGGGACAGGCGCACATCTCAAGCTCGTCAAGATCAGAACTGGTCAGCAGGCCTTTTTTATATTTACCTATAGCTTCAAAGGTATCGTTTACGAGAGAGAGTCGTTTGCCTCTCAAATGCCCCGAGATCATCGGCCCTGCGGTGACAACGATTGACGGTATATCAACCCTTGCCGCTGCCATGAGCATTCCGGGCGTTATCTTATCACAGTTGGTCAGAAGCACCAGGCCGTCTAATTGATGGGCCTCTGCGATAGTCTCAACCATATCGGCAATAAGCTCCCTTGAGGCCAGGCTGTAATGCATCCCACGGTGCCCCATGGCAATGCCGTCACAGATGCCGGGAATGCCGAAGAAGAACGGATAACCGCCTCCGGTGTGGACGCCCTTTTCAATAAACCTTTCAAGATCACGCATTCCAACATGTCCGGGGATGATGTCCGTAAAGCTTGTGGCTACCCCTATGAAAGGTTTATTCATCTCGGTGCGCGGAATTCCCGTGGCGTACAGCAGCGCCCTGTGCGGCACTCTTTCCAGTCCTTTTTTTATTAAATCGCTTTTCATTTTTTTATATTTTTAACGGGCGATACGCTGCACCGCCCATGCATAAAAGGGTGAGATAACCCCGCCCCTACGTTTAATTTTTGTGTTCCCTGATAATCTGGGCCATACGGTCTTTACAGTGGAGCTTCTGTTTCTGGATCTTCTTTTTCTCTATCTCTTCGTCTGCAGTTAGATATCTTTTCTTAAGCATTTCATCAAGGACTTGCTCTAATTTCTTGTGCTCTTCCTCAAGCCTCTTATATTCTTCATTCTCACTCTTTAAGATATTCATTTTACCCTCCTTCTTTCATATGGCGCCCTTATATATAATAGATTGTGAAATTACCATATTCTACAGAAAATTACAAGGTCACAGCTTTGACAAATCCTTAATATTTCACTAACATAAAAAACAGGATTTGAAAACTTTTAAATTAATGACATAGACAATAATTGTCGCAAATCCCTACGCCACATTTGAAGAGTGCATAAAATCATATCCTGGGAGGAAAGCGCCTGGTGAAATCTGTGCTGATTGATACGCATTGCCATCTCGACATGGGACCCTTTGACGACGACAGGGCCGAGGTTATAAAGAGGGCGGAGGACGCCGGAATAAAATATTTGATCAACGCCGGCTCTGACAGAAACGGAAATATAAAGGGGCTCGAATTATCAAAGGAATATCCTAATGTTTATTCTTCAATAGGCATTCACCCTCATGACGCAAAGACCCTGGATGAATCATTGTATAAGGAATTGAAGAAGTGGGCGAAGGAGCCGAAGGTGGTGGCGGTCGGGGAGATAGGTCTTGATTATCATTACCTGCATTCTACCAAAGGGGTGCAGATAGAGGCTTTTAAGAAGCAGCTTGCCCTTGCAAAGGGGCTCGGCCTGCCGGTCATTGTCCACAGCCGGGAAGCAAAAAATGACACGCTGCGGGTGCTCAGGGAAGAGTCGGCAGATATACAGGGTGTCTTACACTGTTTTTCAGGGGACATGGACATGGCTGAAAAGGCAATGGAGCTGGGGTTCTGCATCTCTATCGCGGGACCGGTCACTTTCAAGAATGCGGCTGAGTTGAGGGAAGTGGTCAAATTGGTCCCGGATGATTTTTTACTGATAGAAACTGACGCCCCCTATCTAAGTCCCGTGCCTTTGAGGGGAAAGCGGAATGAACCGTCTTTCTTAAAACATACAGCTGAGGTTGTGGCGGACATAAGGGGTATAGATATCTCAGACTTGGCCAGGATTACAACTTACAATGCAATGAGACTCTTTAAGATAGGCGATATATCTGAACAGGGAGTAATAGCTTACAGGATAAGGGACTCTCTTTATCTGAATATTACAAACAAGTGCACCAATAAATGCGGGTTCTGCGTAAAGTTCCGCACTAACTATGTAAAGGGACATAACCTGCATCTTGAAAAAGAACCCACCGCGGCCCAGGTAATCAAAGCGATCAGGGACCCGAAGGCATACAGGGAGATTGTCTTCTGCGGCATCGGGGAACCGACGCTGAGGCTTGACGTTGTGAAAAAAGTGGCCAAATGGATAAAAGGGGAGGGCGGCAGGGTCAGGATAAACACGAATGGCCACGGAAACATAATTCATGGGAGAAACATTGTCCCGGAATTAAAGGATATTGTTGACAGCGTTTCAGTAAGCCTTGATGCGGAGGATGAAAAAAAATACGATAAAATATGCAAGCCGACAATCAAAGGCGCGTTCAGGGGCGTGGTCTCATTTATACAGGAAGCGGTCAAAGTCATACCTGACGTGAAGGTCACCGTTGTCAAAGTCCCGGGAGTAGATGTTGAGAAATGCAGGGCCGTTGCAAAGGATTTGGGGGTGGAGCTGAGGGTAAGGAGTTTTAATGTAGTGGGATGAAAAAACCGCTCAATCCGTTTAAGCCGTTCAAAACAGTTCAATAGACTATTTTCTCCATAAACAACCCACCGGA
The DNA here is from genome assembly GCA_016222915.1 of Nitrospirota bacterium. Lineage (GTDB taxonomy): Bacteria > Nitrospirota > Thermodesulfovibrionia > UBA6902 > UBA6902 > UBA6902. The sequence continues at coordinate 4,141 of JACRQA010000206.1, forward strand.
CGGCGCTGTCTTTCCCGCAAGTCGCCTGTCTCTTGCTTCAAGTATTTCCTTTATACGAGAGGGAGGGCATTTTTCCCTTCCGGCATCAACAAGGGTCCCTGCGATGTTGCGTACCATGTGTCTCAGGAAGGCGGTCGCTGTTATGCTGATTTTTATTAGCGGGACATCGAGACTGAAGCCCATAAACCCGATTGTATTCATCTCTGAGATTTCAATCCCGCTAATTTCCCTGACAGGGTGTGTTGAGCTGCATCCTGAAGCGCGGAAAGAAGAAAAATCATGCCTCCCTATTAAGTAATGCGCCGCTTCCTTCATTGCGTCTCTGTCAAGCTGACAGCGCATGTTCCAGGAGTATCTTTGCATGAAGACGGAATATGCCCCCATACCGGAGATCAGATAAGAGTATGTCTTGCTTTTCGCGTCATAACGGGGATGAAATCCTTCAGGACATTCCACAGCATTCATGACCCTGATGTCCGGCGGCAGATTAGCGTTAAGGGCGCGCATGAAAATATCAGGAGATAAATTGGAGTTAGTTCTGAAAGCGGCCACCTGTTCAAGCGCGTGGACACCGGCATCCGTCCTCCCCGCCCCCGTAACTCTTGAGCGTTCTCCTGTGATTTTAAGGATGACTTCTTCCAGATGTCCCTGGATGGTGGCGGCATTTGCCTGGATCTGCCATCCGGCGTAGTTTGTTCCGTCATATTGTAGGACAAGTTTAATGTGGCTCATGGTATCAGGTTCAACCATTTAAACAAAAAGGGCCTGGAAATTTCCAGACCCTCTTTGTTTTTGCTGCTGTAAACAGACGGCTGCTACGCTACGATATCTACCTGCTGAACGGTCCGCGGTGTGCCGTCCTCATTCAGGTACAGACCCGTGCTTGCAATCTGTCCGTTAAGCTGGTTTGCGGCGTCTTTTAAGTTAAACTCCGTAGCGATATTTTCAAGATATATGGCCCCGACATCCTTTTCTTTCAGTGAAAAAAGTATATTTGCCCCCTCTGCATCTTTTGTCCATATCCTGAGTTTGGTAAAGACCGAATCCTTCTCGTCGATCCATTTGTTGCCGTCCTCATCATATGCCGCCAGCTCTGCAAATCCGTTCCCTGTAGAGGGGCCGAAGAGCTCTGTGCCGTTATTGACTGTCCCGTCATTATTCAGGTCGAGAGTGAGGATCCCGCTTCCGGGCCTGACGAAGGAGATGTTTTCTTCTGTTCCGTCTGCATCGAGGTCAAAAGAAAATTTAGTGTCAGTGAGGTCGGCTGCCGGTCCCCCATAATTTATTACCAGGGGGTCTGTCAATACCGCGTCCCCCGCGCGGATACTGACGGATTCTTCGGACATGTATTTTCTGTCCAGTTTAAAGTGAAGCTTGAAGTCTATCTCTCTGCCGTCTGCTGTCGTGATAGTCCCTTTTGCCTTAAATGACAGCTTCTCATGCTCATAATAGGATTCGCTGCTGTTATATATTAAGCCCCAACCCGCCCTTTCAGGCTGTCCTTCCTCAACAGGGGCTTCTTCTGAACCGCCAGCGGTCTCGGCTGAGTCTGAATCGTCGGCCATTTCCTTCATGTCTTTCAGGTTTATTTTTTTCCCGGTAAAGGATTCGACAAGCAATTTTATAAGCATAAGCTTGCCTGTTACTCCCTCCTCATTATCCGCTTCTTCCGCTTCCGCGGCTTCCTGGTTTTTTGCGACATAGTTTCTTGCGTCCTCTGTTATGGACACCCTGTCCTGTGAAGCCGGCTGGTTTTCCTGTGGCTCGAACGGATTTTCTTGCCCGACCCACATCTGTAGTTCTTCAGTTTTTTCGTAATGCTGAACAAGCGAATATTTTGAGGCCATTGATACGTCGGAGCTGTTTATTATCATATTACCCTCCCTGGTCTTAGTTAATATATCGGCAGTGAGGGGATAAACTTTATATCATCTGGTAGCCCCGCATCGATCAGCAGTATCTTTCTCACAGGTCTGCTCTAACACCGCTGTGTCATGGCACAGTGTTGCCGTGACATATTAGAGTTGGCACATGAAAGAGCCATTTCTTCTACACTCTTATTTGCTCTAACGCAACGATAATAAATGGGAATATCATGCCGGGAAATTAATGTTCCCGGGGCATGGTATTTGCAAATACTTGTATGTCATGCAAATGAACATCTGAATTTAAAAGCGTACAAAGCTCTCGATGCCCCGCTTCAGATGAACGAAATAAATACTTGGATCAGGAGACGGACAAATGCAAAAAAGGCTAATCAATATTTTCTTTACGGTCATGCTGCTGGTAATAATTTCTTCTTCGTACTCTCTCGCGACCACTTCCGTGACTCTTGACGGTATTGCAAATGCAGGATACTGGGCAGATGATCTGGGGAGCGCCTATCTTTATGTCAAGGACAGAGATAGTGGTCTTTATACGTATCAGTGGCGCTATGGCGTCAATCCGGAACCTCTTGCGTGGAGCAATCTTGATCAACTTGTAGCGGATTTGAACACCAGGAATTTTAATTGGTGGCTGGAATCCGGCGGCGACCCGTTTAATAATCCTTCAAGTCCGATCTGGACCAGTGTTTTTCTCGAGAAAGGATTGTATGAGGTAAGCCTTGCGCCTGATTCCGGGGCCTATAACCTGACAGACTACTGGGGAAATAATGATTGGAACGCTTATGTCCAGATGTATGCTTCATACGGGGACAGTTTCAACTTTGGCGAAGGGTCAGATATTTCCGAAACCAAAGATAATTCGTTGAATTACTACCATTCAAATGTAGATGGAATGACCATCTCCCTGAAAGAAGACACCAACCTTTTTTTCTACATCAATGACAATAATTCCATTGACAATGCCGGTGGTGTAAAGCTGAATGTCAGCGTTGCTCCGGAGCCGGGGCAAGTCATTTTGTTTATAACGGGGGCCATCCTTCTGGTTGTTTGGCATCAGAGAAGAAAATATTCTTCATGCTGAGAAGTGCCTATTCACAGGATACCGGCACGATCTGTATGGATGTATAATCATACCTATTGATAGAAAAAGTTTTTCGCTTCGAAATCCCCTTTCCACCTATACGTTCCTATAATATTTTATTCTGAATTCGTTATACTAACGTTGATTGCCTCGACATGAAATTCAGGTATCAAAAATAAAAAATGCGACAGTATAAAATCATATTGCTCCTGACAGCATTTTATTGCATGACGGTTGACTTCTCGACTGCTGTTGAGGGCGGCGATATTTCCGCCCTGCAGACACAGAAGCAGAATAGCGCTTATTCAGTCTTTAAAGACCCGTCAATGAAACTCCTGTCGGAATATTACACCAACTCATCCGATTTTACGAGAAAGAGCGCCGGAGCTGAATTCGGTGGTTCTCCTGCGACGGGCTTGCATCTTGAGTCCGGCTATATTTTTTCAGAATTTTCTCAGGACGGCTTTGATGACATCCTGAGACACAGACTGTTCATTCAGGGAGAAAAGAGGTCTTCGGAAAGCACGGGCATTCTGGCCAGCTTGTCCGGGAATTTCTACGACAATGACAATACAAACCTGAACGGCGGGGCGTCCATACGATATTTTCCCTCAGAAAAGGTGTCTGCCGAATTGAGTTACAGACACTTCGATATTATTGACACTGTGCTGCCGTTTAATAATATCATTTACAGTCATGTTGTGACGATCGGCCCGGTCGATCTGAATATAAGGAGTGACGACTACAAGTTATATCTTTTATATGCCCCTGTCCCGAAGGTCTCATTTGCAGGGGAAGTTGTGCACGGCGACTATTCAGACGGAAATAGAAAGAACAGTTACATGTTCGATGCAGGCTATCAGGCGCTGGACAATCCGTATCTCAGGGCGGCTTACAATTACTTCTATCTTGATATTAAAGACCCTGCGCCTCTGACAAATAGCGGCGACCATGTCGAGTCCGCCTACTGGGACCCGGAGGATTTTGAAACACACACCCTGCGGCTTGAGTATCGCCAGGATTACCGTAAGCACCTTTCAGTCGGCGCAGAGGGCGCTCTTTCATACTCCCCTAAAAGCGACGGTTTGTCAAAAACTGCCTTCCTTTTTTTGTCATATAAATTCACGGAACAATCGTCCCTGCGATTCGATGTAAGGTGGTTTGATCAGAATAAAGGGATTGACAGGCAGGGGACAACAGACCGCTATTGGGCGGCTAACTATACTGTTGCTTTTCAACACAGGTTTTAACTGCTTATGAATAATAATTTTAAAAACTGGATAAATGACCTTCGCGGGAAAAGGGTCTACCAGCGGTATGGTGAGAAGGAACGCCGGAAGAACAGGATTTCCGGACAACTATTTTCCATTGCAGTCATCCTGGCTGCCGCATTCTACCTTGGATGGTGTTACATGAATGCGCAGTGGCAATATTGGTACATGGTCATTCCGTTTCTTGTTACCGAGTCCGTGTTCCTTCTGCTTTTCCTCCTGTGGGGGAATGTGCTGTGGGCCAAACGGCATCACCGGCCTGAAGGACCGCCTCTTGAGAAGAAGAATTTCAGCGTGGATATTTTAATCCCAGTCTATAGGGAGCCGGTTGAAATCATCGGGAAAACACTCTCCGCCGCGGCTTCCATAACTTATGACAATAAAAAAATATACGTCCTGGATGACGGTGAGGACGACGCGGTCAAATCACTATGTGAACGGTACCATGCTCAATACATCCGAAGGCCGACCCATGAAGACCGGAAAGCGGGAAATCTGAATTATGGTTTAAAGCAAACCGGCAGTGAGCTAATCCTGGCCTTTGACGCTGACCAGGTTGCGCGGCCTGAGATCATCGACCGCATTATCGGATATTTCACCATTCCGAAAATAGCCTTTGTCCAGACCAAGCAGGTCTTCAAACTCCCCGAGGGAGATCCATGGAGCAATGCCGATGATGTATTTTACGGGGTCATGTTGTCCGGAAAGGACTACGACAACGCGGCTTTTTCCTGCGGCAGCGGGGTGATGTACAGGAGGTCCGCTCTTGAATCCATCGGGGGATTTTCAACATGGAATATGGTTGAGGACGTGTACACCTCGATGCTGCTCCACAGTCAGGGCTGGAGGTCGGTCTACCATGATGAAAGCTATACGGAGGGGACCGCTCCGCAGGAAGTAGTCAGCCATACAAAGCAGCGGTGGCAATGGGCTGTTGATTCAGTACGCACAATATTGTGGGACAATCCGCTCTTTAAAAAAGGGCTTGATTTTTATCAGCGGCTGCAATATTTCCACAATGGATTTCACTATGTGGTGTTCGGTCTTTTCCTGCCCATCTTCTTTGTGATTCCGATCTGGGCGTTATTTACCCATCATTTCATGCTGCGGGAGCCGTTCTGGCATTATGTCGCCGCAAGAATGCCGTACTTTTTGCTCTATTTGTTTTCCAATAAAATCATAACCTATAATTTGCATACCTTCAAAAGGTTTCAGGCCCAGGCAGGACTCTTTCATGTATATTTCAGCGCTTGTTTTGCGGCCTTGTTCAGCAGGAGCAAGCTGCCTATATACACTGTCACCAGGAAAAGCAGCGAACGCCACAAGTTCGGTACGCGTCTGTCAAAATGCCTTCCGCACGCGGTGTTCATTCTCTTATCAGCGGCCGCGATAGTATATGGCATTGTGACGATCAGGGATGATCACTGGTTCCTCGTCATCAATGTGTTCTGGGCCTGCTGGACCATCGCTATCCTCTGGCGTTTTGTTGAGCTGGGCCTTTATCCCAAACGTCTTATACGATGAAATTCGGCGTTTACTGTCTTCACGAGCCCCTTGATGAATCTGAACTGGCATCTATTGAAGATACCTATGGGACGGCAATAGATATTGTTTCCGTATTCAGGGCATGGGACCGGTGTTCTATCGAAGACGATATTCCCTGGCTTGACCGTCTTAAAACCTCGGCGCGTGATGTCCTTCTGACATGGGAGCCCTGGAGGCTTCCGGAGGGAGCGGAGAGACCTTACGACCAGCCCGATTTTGCTTTGAAGAATATCATCGCCGGCAGATATGATGATTATATCCAATCTTTTGCCGGAGAGCTTTCATCATTTCCCCGCACCGTATTTCTGAGGGTAATGCATGAAATGAACGGCAACTGGTATCCGTGGTGCGGGACGGTCAATGGTAATTCTCCCGGTGATTTTTTAGCAGCGTGGGTCCATATTCGTAATCTCGTCAACAGCGAAGCCACTTCCAGTATCCAATGGGTATGGAGTCCTTATGCTCATTCATATCCTCCGGCGCATGATAACAGGATAGAAGCTTATTTCCCCGGCGATGGGCTCATTGACTGGGCGGCAATTGACGGATATAACTGGGGATGTGAAAGGGAGTGGTCGAAGTGGGGGAGCTTTGAGGAGATATTTTCAGATGCCTACAATTCAGTGACTGCTCTCAGCCGCTGCCCGATAATGATAGGGGAGACGGCCTGCGCTGAAAAAGGCGGAAGCAAAGCGCTCTGGATAAAAGAAGCTTTACAGGTCATCGATACTAAATTCCCGCGTATTGAAGCAGTGATCTGGTTTGATGTCAACAAGGAATGCGACTGGAGAATCGCGTCTTCTTTGAAATCGTTGGAGGCCTTCCGCTCCGGAGTTAAATTATTCAAACGACAGGCCTGATCCCCGAATGGTCACTTTAAGCTGCCAAGGCCGATTGCTTTTCGTACATTAAGCATCGTTTCTATTGCCGCCAGTTTTGCCTTTTCGGAACCGGCTGCCAATATATCTTCAAGCAGGTCCGGTTTCCCGAGGAAGTGATCGCGCTTTTCCCATATCGGCCCCATTACCGACAACAGATTTTTGATCAGGACCTTTTTGCAATCGATGCATCCTATTCCGGCAGTGCGGCATCCTTCGGCGACCTGTTCCTGCTCTTCTTTTGAAGAGAATATTTTATGGAGATGATAGACAGGTGAAAGCTCCGGGTCGCCTTTGTCGGTGCGCTTGATCCTCTGCGGATCGGTCGTCATGGTCCGCACCTTTTGTTCAACTTCTTTAGGTGAATCGGAAAGATAAATGCAGTTGCCGTACGTCTTGCTCATCTTTCTGCCGTCGGTGCCGACAACTTTGGGAAATTCCGTCAATAAGCCCTCTGGTTCAGGGAATACCTCCCCGTAGAAATTATTGAACCGCCTGCCGATCTCCCTTGTAATTTCGAGGTGTGGCATCTGGTCGACCCCGACCGGCACATAATTCGCACGATAAATCAATATATCGGCCGACTGAAGCAGAGGATAACCGAGAAATCCGTAAGTGTGAAGGTCTTTGTCCTTGACTTCAGCCTGTTTTTCTTTATATGTAGGCACGCGTTCAAGCCACGCCAATGGGGTGACCATCGACAGCAGCACATGAAGCTCGGCGTGCTCAATCACGCGGGACTGGGCGAAGATGGTAGCCTTTTCCGGATCAAGCCCGGCAGCAAGGCAATTGACCAGCACATCCGTGACATTGTCTTTTAACTGGGACGTGTCCGCATATTGGGAGGTGAGCGCATGCCAGTCCGCGATAAAATAATAGCATTCATACTTGTCCTGCAATTTTACCCAATTTTGCAGGGCGCCCACGAGATTGCCGATATGCAATCTGCCGCTGGGCTGAATTCCGCTGAGGACCCTCTGTTTTGCCAACTATAAAACCCCTTTCTCTCAGAACAGGCTGAGAAACGCCAGAAATAAGTTGATAAGAGGAGTAACAAAAAAATTTGCTATCCCTGTCATCAGGAGAAGGATGACGATGAAAAAACCATACGGTTCGATTTTACTGTATGCAGCGGCCTGCCTGTGAGGCAAAAGCCCGACAAGCACTCTTCCTCCGTCGAGAGGAGGAATGGGCAGCAGGTTGAACGATGCAAGAACAACGTTGATTATGATGCTTTGCGTGAACATCATGGTTAAAGGCGTGAGGACCGCGTGGCCCAGGCTTCCGGGCAGTAAAGATGCTGATGGGATTATCATGAACTTTAAGATCAGCAAACTTAAAATTGCCAGACAAGCATTCGTTATGGGACCGGCCGCCGCCGAGATGGCCATGTCCTTTTTAGTGTCCCTGAAGTTGGCGGGATTGATCGGGACAGGCTTTGCGTATCCGAATACCGGGGCGCCTGTTATCAGGAGTATGCCGGGTAGAATTATAGTGCCTATAAGGTCGATGTGCGCAATGGGATTGA
>JACRQA010000211.1 GCA_016222915.1 Nitrospirota bacterium
AGGCGGCGGCCTGCCGGTCGGCGCTTACGGCGGCAGAGAAGAGATAATGAGAAAGATCGCACCTGACGGCCCGGTGTATCAGGCAGGGACGCTTCCAGGAAATCCGCTTGCAATGACGGCTGGAATTGAGACTTTGAAGATACTGTCAAAGCCCGACACATACAAACAGTTGATGGCCAAATCAAAGGCCCTTGAAGAGGCCCTGAAAGATGCAGCGGTCCGGGCCGGCATAAAGACAAAGTTCTACAGGGCGGGAACGATGTTCTGCACTTATTTTACAGACAAAGAGGTCTATAACTTCTCTGATGCGGCAAAGACCGATACGGCAATGTTTGCAAAGTTCTTCAGGAAGATGCTTGAAAGAGGCGTCAACCTGGCCCCATCCGCATTTGAGGCTGGCTTTATGTCCCTGGCACATTCACAGGCTGATATTAACAAGACGGCGCGGGCGGCATACGAAAGTTTTAAGGAAATAAAATGAAACTGATAATTACCGGATTCTCCAATTCCGGCAAGACCACGGTCTTTAATGCTCTCACAGGGCTTGCCTTGGAGACGACCACATACCCTACCTCCATATCAGCCGAGGTTGAACCGCATATAGGGGTCGTCAAAATCCCCGATGCTCGAATTGATAAACTTTCATCTATCTATGAACCGAAAAAGACGACATATGCGACTGTAGAGTATATAGATTTTCTGGGGATCACTTCGGCTTCTGCCGGAGGAAGTGTTTCGCAAAACACAAAGGTCTTCAGTCTGATCAAAGACGCCGACGCTATCGTGAATGTTGTCCGGGCCTTTGAAGATGAATCGATCATTCATCCCATGAACCGCGTAGATCCGTTAAAGGACGTTGCTTCATTTGAAGATGAACTCATATTCGGCGACCTTGAACTGGCCGAAAAGAGACTTGAGAAGATCGAGGAGCAGGAGAGAAAAGGCAAAAAGCAGGACAAGGCAGACAAGGAGCTTCTGCTTAAGTGCAAAAAAGCGCTGGAAGCAGAAACCTCTCTTCGGGACATAGGGTTTAACGATGAAGAAAAGCGGCTGATGCTGCCCTATCAGTTTCTTACAACAATGCCTGAGATAATTGTTCTGAATATCAGCGAAGCAGACATCAACTCCGACAAGGCAAAAGAGCTCTGCAGCAAAATAGAGACCTATTTTAAACAGAAAGGGTCGGGGACCGTCCCTCCTGTCATTACACTGTGCGGCAAGATCGAAATGGAAATAGCGCAGCTCCCGCAGGATGAAGCCAAGGCGTTCCTTGAAGACCTCGGGATAGATGAACCTGCGATGCACAAACTCTGCCATGTTTCATATGACGCCCTCGGCCTTATCTCCTTCATCACCGCTGGAGAGGATGAAGTCAGGGCCTGGACGATCAGAAGAGGGACCCATGCCCAGCAAGCGGCCGGTAAGATACATTCCGATATCGAACGGGGATTCATCCGGGCCGAAACCGTGGGCTATGATGATTTTATTTCATGTGACGGAAGCTTGAACACAGTCAAGGAAAAGGGCCTGGCCAGACTTGAAGGTAAGACCTACGAGGTCAAAGACGGGGACATTATCAACTTCAAATTCAACGTGTAAATAATGGGGCGGGGATGGTCTCGCCTACTCTTAAGTCACCGTATCAGGGCGGGATGACCCCGCCCCTACTCTTACATCACCTTGTCAGCTTTGACGCAATGGTTGCCACATGCTTACCCTGAAAGCGGGCGGCCTCCAGTTCATTGGCGCTCGGCATGCGCTCTCCCTGTCCGCCGGCAATAGTTGAAGCGCCGTACGGTGAGCCGCCGGTGATTTCATCAATGCGCATCTGCCCCTGAAATGAATATGGTAACCCGGCAATGATCATCCCCTGGTGAAGAAGGGTAATGTGAAAACTGAGTATTGTAGATTCCTGCCCTCCGTGCTGGGTCGCGGAGCTGGTGAAGACGCTTCCGACCTTCCCGACTAAAGCGCCGCTCATCCACAGGCCCGCTGTTCCATCAAGAAACTGCCGCATCTGGCCGCACATGTTTCCGAAACGCGTCGGCGTGCCGAAAATAATCGCGTCAGCCGTCCCCAGTTCGTTAACTGTACAAACAGGGACGTGCCCGAATTGTTTCTGGGCCTCAACAGCTCCCATTTTCTGAAGCACTTCAAGGGGCAGGGTTTCCGGTACACGGCGAATTTCAACGGCAGCCCCCTCCACGCTTTTAGCGCCCTCAACGATGGCCTCTGCCATCCGGTGGATGTGGCCGTACATCGAGTAGTACACTACCAGGACTTTCATAATGTATCTCCTTTAGCTGATCACTGATTTAACTGCTGACTGTTATCTATATATCATAAAGCAGGGGGGAATTCCAGACTAATTTTATAAAGACAGTGACCCCTCAGTTACGAGTACAAACTGCAGGTGAAAAGCGATATGGTTCGACAGGCTCACCATGACATGCTTGTCACCCTGAGTTTGTCGAAGGGATACTTGTAACTAAGGAGTCACTAAAAACACTATATTAAAAGAGACCGTACCCGGATACCATAAGACGCAATTAAAGAGCACTAGAAGTGATACTGTTAAACCATAGATTGCAAGACGGATTCTTTTATAGATGCCAACAGTTCTTCAGTAAGATTAAACAACGCCCAACTCTCCGGGTCTGGTTCAGGAGGTCCATAATTACCGCTTCCCCCTAATTCAAATTGCTGGACCAATATGTTTGCAACATGCACTGATGCAATAATACTGCGGTCAGCTTTGCACAAGGCAGGGTTGTGATGCCACCTGACCGAATTGACAATAAATGACGGCAGACTCCACCATTCAGCAAGATATGCGCCGATCTCCTCGTGTGTTGTACCCAATATCTCCTGTTCAGCCTTGAACATTGAAATATTTTTCTGGCGGGCCGAAGTGATTATCTTTTTGAACTGGTCGCCGAGATACCGGGCCTCAATCAGCTTTCCGATATCGTGCAGCAATCCCGCTGTAAAGGCCCTGTCTTCGTCTTTTGCGTCCGTATACGGTAATTCGCTGATCAACAGCTTTGCCGTCAGTCCACTGGCAACAGAATGGGTCTGGAAGGCTTTAATATCGAATCCCTGGGCAGCGCCCGGCGTCACTGAACCAAAAAGAGACTCTGAAAGGACCATCCCCCCCACGATGTCCAGCCCTAGCACAAGCACCGCCCTTTTGACCGTATCAACCTGATACCGCTGGCCGAAGAGGGCGGAATTGGCCCAGCGAAGGAGTTCAGCGGAAATCGATGTGTCCTGTTCAATCAAATCTGCTATCTGATCAATGGACACATTATTTATGTTAGTCAGGCATTCTTTGATCTTGAGGTAGGTATGCGGCATAGCAGGAAGGGAGGACAAAGAGTTGATGATCTTCTGCAGGCCCTCATTTTTCTTCTGCAGTTCAGCGGCCTGTTTGAGCGCACCCCGCAAGACCTCTTTAAGTTCTTCGTCTTTCCAGGGTTTGGGAAGAAGCTGCTGCGCGGACCCTTCGGCCAGCGCCTGCACTACGGCGTTATGATCAGCGTGTCCGCTTAAAAAAACACGGACAATGTGAGGATAAAGGCCTTTGACCTTTTTCAGAAAGGCTATCCCGTCCATGACCGGCATCCGGACGTCGGAAACAACAAGGTCGATCTTCTCCTTCTCAAGGACCTCAAGTCCCTTGTCGCCACTGTCAGCAAAGAACATGTCCCAGGGCTCATCGTATAAAAGGCGTTTCAGGGAATTGAGAACATTTTGTTCATCATCAACGAAAAGGACCGCCTGCTGTTCTTTGGTCAAGATCGACCTCCGGGCTTTATTTCCCAAAAGCTAATTTAATTAACTTTATGATAACATGCGAATAGTTCTATCACAATATGAAAGTCATGTCGATTGGGGAAAAGCCTTTCCGGGACCGCCTTGAAAGAGAAAAAGAAAAACCCCCGCCTTTAACAGGAAGGGGTTTTTCAAGAAGCATCTTAACTGTTATCCGGATTAATGCCCTTTCTTTTCATGACCGCCATGGGGCGCTTTCTCAGCCGTCAACTCAATTGACTCGACCTTCCCGGTCTGCAGACTGTACTCGCCTCCCACTATCTTTACCTTATTCTCATGTGCAAGGTGCTGGAGGATGCTGCTTTTTTCCATTATCTCTTTGCTTGTGTTTTTCACGTTTTCCTTGACGGCGTTATCAAGTATCTCATCTTTTGAACCGCCTTTTTTATTCGCGGCCACAGCGGCGGGCATGACTTTCTCCAGTATTGCGCCGATATTGCCTTCGGGTTTTCCCTTTGCTTCAATCGTATCAAGCGTTGCTTGTACTGCCCCGCATTTTTCATGGCCGAGCACCATTACCAGAGGCGAATGGAGATGCTCTGCCGCATATTCAATGCTCCCAAGCGCGATCTTATCAACAACATTCCCCGCGGTCCTTACAACGAAAACATCCCCAATCCCCTGGTCAAACAGAAGTTCAGGGGACACGCGTGAATCAGAACAAGTCACTACAATCGCAGACGGTTTCTGTCCCTTTGCAAGCTCTTTTCTCTTTGCATCGCTAAGGTCCCTTTGTTGGAACTTACCGCTTACATACCTCTTGTTGCCGTCCATCAGTTTTGTAAGGGCCTGGTCAGCGTCCTCAGCTGCTGCCAATGAAGCAACGGCAAATAGTGCGACAATAAGAAATACTCCCATGAATTTAAGTCGTTTCTGCATAAATAGTTCCCTCCCTTTGGATGAATTTTAAATTATTTTCAGACAGGATAACGGTGGTAATATATTTCTAAGTGAAAGAGTTTGTCAAATCTTTTTTTGTAATAATCATATTTATCATAGAAATAATTTTACAGCTATCCTTCCGGCGCATTATTTATGACAGCAGACAAATCATTTTCTGCCTTTATTGCCATATAAATTAATTTTCTTCAGCAAGTTACCGATATATAATCGTGGACTTTCGGAATTTTATATATTCCGCAGACAAGACTTAAATTTGTAAGATTTAATCCGGCTACTTGCCGTATAGAACTGGAGGGGTCATGAAACCAAACAAAATTGTCTTACGCTTTATCAATGGGAATATATGGAAAGGGCAGACAAGTGACTTTTTCCCGAATAAACACCACTTTCATATTCAGCAATTGAATGGTGAAATAGTAGAAGTTGATATAAACCAATTAAAGGCTATCTTCTTTGTAAAAGACTATTCGGGAAATAAGAACCACATAAAACGTTACAACGATACCGTGACAGGGGCAGGCCGGAAGGTGAGGGTCACATTTTTTGACGGCGAATGCATCACCGGCTACACTCAGGGCTATTCGCCGGACCGGCAGGGTTTCTTTGTCATCCCGGCTGACATGAAAGGTAATAACGAGAGGATTTATGTGATCAGAGGGTCGATAATCAGCATAGAGTTCTGTGATATTTTATCCGGTAATGCACAGGTTTTGGACCAGGCAAGTCTGCCGCATATAAAAAGAGAGTGAGTTATGACGGCATTCACAGACCGTCGAGTTATTCCTGACGATCTTTTTCTAGCATTTTCATTAATTCCGAAAGTTTTTTCTCCAGATTGTCCGGGACTTCTTTTTCTATAATGATATTGTGCTGCTTAGATGTATGAAATAGCCCAGCGACCTGGTTATACGCAGTCAGACCTGTCGCCTTGACCGTTCCGGTAAACAAAAAAGCAAAACACAGAATAAGCAGATAACTCGCCGGCCGTACAAGTGAATGCCAGCGGACTGAAAAAAAAGTTTCAATCCCGTTATGAAACAGGTTATACATAAACTTAATAATAAATAAGGCTAACAATAATACAAAAACAGCGCCGATAGTCCCGAAAAACAGAATCGCCAGCGCGTCCCGGGAATCATTTACTACAAGACCTAAATTATCCTTGGGCGTCACGTCAATGATCATCAACTGATAAAACCAGTACCCGCATCCCGCTAACCATATTGTATAGAGAAATATTGCAAGAGGCCTTTTATACTCCAGGACCAGTTGAAAGAGCTTTGAATCCGTGACCGCTGCAAGATACAAATTAAATTTAGACTTGATCTTCGCAATCCTGGAAATGACTTTTAGCAGTACATCACTTTCAAGCAGTTTCTTAAATGTCCCACGAATTCTCATATTATCCCCCCGTAAGGTATTGTCCCTTGTATCGTATACGGCCGTAACGGAAAGAACTTTAACAACATACGTCAAACAGAGGTTGTTAAGCGATGAGACCTGTTAATGCTTTAAGTGGGGGATTACAAATTCGCGGCGGCAATTCATTTAACAGGACATTATGAAATTCATATACCTCTCTGTCTCTGCAAGTGAATCAATAACGACGTCTGCAGACGTATCAAGCAGGCTTTCTTTTGAATATGGCCCCGTAGCCACTGCAATACAATGAGCGCCATGGATCTTGGCACATTGGACATCCTTTGGTGTATCTCCCACGATGATGCAGTTTTCAGGGGCAAATTTAAAACCCTTCTGAGCAAATTTGCCCAGAGCTATGGGCAATAGCTTGTCACGATCCTCATCATCGCTCCCGAAAGCGCCGTCAAGAAAATAACCTCTCAGACCAAAGGCGCTCAGCTTGATGTCCGCTCCTTTTTCAATATTGCCCGTAAGCAGTCCTATAACCATACCCATTTCATTAAGTAGTGATAGAGCTCCCTTTATTCCCGGCTTTAAATGCCGCAATGGATTATTAATTTCATGTTCTAAAAATTCCAGATACATGGCCTCCATTTTTGCCACGTTGCCATTCATATAAGGGAGACTGTGAAATTTCAGGCCTTCTTTCATAATCTGCGGGTCTGTTCTGCCTGCCATGGGAATGTCTTTAAAGGCATCCCTGATGCCGAAAAGGGCATGAAATGCCAGATTCATAGACCGTGTCCCTGCCCCGCCCGCGCTTATCAAGGTGCCATCAATATCAAAAAGGACAAGTTTTCTATAATGATTCTTCATTGCGATATTATTATAAACAAATCCCCGCAGGAAATATTAATGGATGCTCTGCAATAATTCTTGAGGTTTTTCACTTGGAGTTTTATCCTTCAATAAATTGACTTTACTCCAGGCATTATGTTAAAAAATATGTCTATCAAATAATCTGGAGGCATTTCATGTACGCAATAATTGAGACAGGCGGGAAGCAATACAGGGTCGCCGAAGGGGACACTATAAAGATAGAAAAAATAGATGACA
>JACRQA010000225.1 GCA_016222915.1 Nitrospirota bacterium
CTGCATATCGGCAGCGTAATCAAAGACAACCTCATCTCCTCGCTCGGCGAGGGCAGGGAGAACCTGGTCCTTGCGCTTGAGCTCTCGGACATCTTTGCCTGGGACATTGATTTTACGACCGACATCAGAAACAATGACACGGTAAAGATCGTTGTCGATGGCCTGTACCTGGATGGGGAATTCAAGAAATACGGCGAGATCCATTCAGTGGAATTTACCAATGACGGACAGGTGTATAAAGCCTACCGGTTCGAAAATAACGGCAGGGCAGGCTACTATGACGATAACGGCAAGTCATTTAAAAAGGCCTTCCTTAAGGCCCCTCTGAACTTCAGGAGGATAAGCTCGTATTATTCCAAAAACAGGTTTCATCCTGTGTTGAAAACCTACAGGCCGCACCACGGGCTTGATTATTCAGCGCCTACGGGGACGCCTGTTTCCGCTATCGGGGACGGGAAGATTATATTTGCAGGGACCAAGGGCGGATACGGAAATCTTGTGTGGATCAAACATCCCAACGGGTATGAGACATTCTACGGACATTTATCAAAGATCGATAAAGAAATCCGCAGCGGCGCAAGGGTAGACCAGGGACAGCTTATCGGTCAGGTCGGCGCAACGGGATTGGCCACTGGCCCGCACCTTCATTACGAGATGAGGATCAATCATATATCGGTCAATCCCCTTTCAATAAAGCTGCCGAGAGCGGAGTCCATTCCTTCCGGATTGCTGGCTGAATTCAGGAGCTACCGAAACAAGATGGACACTCAGCTTGCCTCGATCAGACCCCCTGTCTTTGCAATTGCAGCAAAACCTCAGGACAAGTTACATAGCAATAATCTATAAATCATAAATCCGTTTTAAGGAGCACACGTGGATATTGACAAGATATTTATTCCTTCAACAATAGCTCTCATATCAGCGGTTGTATTATTTGCAGTCAGGGCCATTGCCTTCAAGGTCCTCCATAAATGGGCGGAGAAGACAGAGAACCAGCTTGACGACATTATAATAAAGTCTTTAAAAACACCTTCCATATTGTGGTGTATTGCCATCGGGTTGTACATAGGGATCGGCGTCTCGGAGCTGCCGGAGAGATATGTCCTGTATATAAGCAAGGCCATTCATGTAATCATAATCTTTTCGATTACGATTGCCGCCGCTAATCTCGCGGGCAGGATATTCAGGAATTATGTCCAGGCCTCCAACCTGCCTATTCCCACGACCGGACTTGCATACGGGATATTGAAAGGGACAATCCTCGTCATGGGTTTTCTGATAATCCTCTCTGTCCTCGGCATATCCATCACGCCGCTGATTACCGCTCTGGGCGTGGGCGGTCTCGCGGTCGCGCTGGCGCTCCAGGACACCCTTGCCAATCTCTTTGCAGGTATTCATATACTCGTGGAAAAAGCCGTCAGAGTCGGGGATTTTATCAAACTCGAATCAGGGCAGGAAGGTTACGTTGACGACATTACATGGAGGACTACTAGGATCAGGATGATCCCCAACAATATGGTCGTGATACCCAATAACAAGCTGTCGCAGAGCATAGTCACAAATTATCACCTGCCTCAAACGAGAATGGCACTGTTGATTCAGGTGGGAGTCAGTTATTCTTCTGATCCCGACCAGGTAGAGAACATACTTATTGAAGAGGCCCAAAAGGGGGCCGATGAAATTCCGGGACTGCTTGCAGACCCGGCGCCCTTTGTGAGACTCATCCCGGGGTTTGGACAGAGTTCACTCGATTTTACCCTTACCTGCCAGGTCAGAGAATTCGGAGACCAAAACCTCGTGCAGCATGAATTGAGAAAGAGGATACTAAAGAGGTTCAGGGCCGAAGGCATTGAGATCCCGTTCCCACAGAGAACGGTCTATGTGAGAGAAGAGAAGGAGCGGCGATAGTAGCGTCGATAGAAAGGTGACAGCTTCTCTGGGTGGGCTTAAAAATCTGCACATAAGTAATCGTCTTTGCAGAACCGATACTATCGAAGTATGGCAATATGATGTTGAGAAATTCGGCGTTGCTATAACAAAAGTTTTAAAACCGCCTGATTCCATCCATCCGGGCCAATGCCGTCTGCTTTTATAAGACTGGGGATATGTATTTGGCGATCATATTTCCCATCATGTTTTTGTACAATCACAGGATAATCAACCCGTTCAAGCATAGGAATGTCGTTCGGGCTATCACCGACGGCAATGGTTGTGATTTCGCCATATTCCTTTCCATATAAATCAGTCAGGATGGCAACTGCCTTCCCTTTGTCACTATTGCCGAGGATATGATGAAAATGTCCCTGCGTATAATTAAGCATTTTCTTTTTAATTGCATCAATAAGTAGAGGCAATTCATGAATTGCCCCTACAAATATAAATGGCTCGTCAAAATCCCTTTCCGTTGCCATCTCCGCCTCGTCAATACTCAGTCCGGTCATGACTGAGACTTCCTCGACCGTCATATCGCCGAACCCTTTTACGTTAAACCCTTCGGCCCTTAATTCTCCTATCGCCTTCCGCAGATCGGAGTATCTTGCGCCGAGTCTGAAAACATTATAAGCGCCTTCTTCTTCCACTTTAAACTCTATACCCTTGTCTCTTGACTCGAAATAGCCTTTTGGAATGAAGATACCTCCGCCGTTTTCAGAAATGAAGGGATGGAGGTTGTAAAGCTTCTTTCTGTAAAGCTCGATCTCTTTTCGCGTCTTGCTTGAACAGATAATGAGAGGAATATTTTTCTCTTTGATCAATTGAAGCGCAGGCAGGGCTGCTTCAAAGGAATAATTTGAGTGGTCCAGAAGTGTCCCGTCGAGGTCTGTGAAGATGATCTTTTTCATTCTGCCACCACTATCTGCATATCCATGACATTCGTCCCGGTAGGTCCGGGGATGAAGAGATTGTCGGTCTTCTTGAAAAAAGTATAAGAGTCATTGTTTGCCAGATATGCCTCAGGATCAAGTCCTGCGGCTTTTGCCCTACTGATCGTCTCTCCATCCACAATTGCGCCTGCAGCATCTGTCGGGCCGTCTGTGCCGTCAGTGCCTGCGGAAAGGAGGGTTATGCCGGCAATGCCTTCGATCTCCATTGCAAAGGCAAGCGCAAGCTCCATATTTCTGCCACCGAGGCCATTGCCTTTGACCGTTACGGTCGTCTCACCGCCGGAGATAAAACATTTGGGCCGGTTTGAACGGCTTGAGCTGCTTGAACTGTTTGAACGGACTTTATCGGCCAGCCATTTTCCAATCTCCCTTGCCTCTCCCGCCAGTCCGGCGGAAATTATTTCTGCATGGAAACCTAGCTCTTCCGCTTTTTCCCTTGCAGCGTCCAACGCCATCCTGTTGCTGCCGATGATAATATTATCGATTCTTCTGAAGATGACGTTCCCTTCTTTAGGCGTATCGGGTACCAGCCCGTCAGCGCCTTTATTCAGGACGTCTAAAACGCCGTGTGGAGTTTTATCAAGCAGTTTGTATTTTCTGAGTATGCTTAGCGCATCGTCATAAGTTGTTGAGTCAGGCGACGTGGGTCCTGATGCAATGACATCAAGCCTGTCTCCGATCACATCCGACAAAATCAGCGAAATCATTCTTGCCGGATAGGCAATTTCGGCAAGTCTCCCGCCTTTGACCTTGGAGATGTGTTTCCTGACGCAATTGAGATCATTAATATCAGCTCCTGCATTCAGCAGCAGCAGGGTAATGTCCTGTTTCTCCTTCAGTGTGATGCCTTCATACGGCGACACGAGAAGCGCGGAGCCGCCGCCTGAAATCAGGCACACAACAAGAGTATGTTCATCAGCATCTCTCAAAAGCTTTATAATCTCTTCGGTCCCTTTTACGCCATTGTCATCAGGAAGCGGATGTCCTGCTTCCCGTATTTTTATTTTCGACCCCTG
The DNA here is from genome assembly GCA_016222915.1 of Nitrospirota bacterium. Classification (GTDB taxonomy): domain Bacteria; phylum Nitrospirota; class Thermodesulfovibrionia; order UBA6902; family UBA6902; genus UBA6902. The sequence goes on from JACRQA010000225.1 coordinate 3,899, forward strand.
ACCCCTGACCCTTGGCGCTTGACCCTCAACATGTCCGTATTTCGTAATTACGATCCCTGCATCAATGATGTCTATCAAGTCATCTTCAAGCGCGTTCACCATCGGATATGCTGCTTTGCCGATAGCGATAACGATAAGCCTGCTGAAATTTCCGCTTCGATAAAGCGAGCGGACTTTGTCCGTATGACCTTTTACGGATTCATAAGGGTCAACCGCTTTCAGCGCGGAATAAAATATATCAATCGCCGATTTTCTATTGTCGTTCTGATTCATGAGATGAACATCCGTGACTGTAATTTTTCTACTGTACATCATATCACAGAAGTCCCACAGTCCGTTGACAGGGAAGAAAGGCGGTGAGATAATTCTTTCATCAGGGGGATATTGCAATATGCCCCTACAAAATCAATCGTAAAGGAGAAAGCAAATGAAAACTTCGGCAGCAACATTAATTTTTTCAATAGTAATGATTTTGTCTTTCAATGTTCAGGCGGAACTGACGGAAAAAGAGAAGTCCATGCATGAGATGCATGCGATGATGCGCTTGATGGATAACGCACTTTGTCAGGCACTTGAAGGAGCAAACCTCATGATGTTCGGACAAATGAGCGGGGCGGAAAAAATAGACAAGGAGTTAATTGAACGCGGCACTGCTATGGTGAAAGACGGCAAGGCTGTTCTTCTGAATACGCTTGCTGGAACTGAAATGAAAACGATGCATAAGGAAGGCGGATATAATGAAAAGGTTATGCATGATTTACATTCACTGGGAGACAGGATGCTCCATGTCATAGAAGAGGTTGAGAAACTGCATGGAGAAGCGCTGAAACAGATAAGTATGAAATAGCCCGGAGGGTTACCCCAAATTCATAAAGTATTCAAAAGATTAAGTCATGATTTAATCATGAAGCTTTTGAATACGTTAGTGCTTTTCCTGCTGCTGATAATTTCATGGCCTTCTGCATCCTCTGGACATGATTCAGTATGGCCCGGTGACAAACTCAAGGCACTGTTTCCACAGGCCGAAAGCTTTGAGCAGAAAAATCTGTACGTCTCGGATGAACAGCGCAAAAATATTGAAGACGCATTAGGCGGCAAGCTCCTCGAAGAAGACCTCCAGCCCTCAATTTATTTTGCATTGACAAGAAGCAGGTCTGACGCCCCTCTCAAAAAGGCAGCAGCAATAATGTTCATTGACGCATACGGCAAAGGCGGAAAGATCGAGATGGGCGTTGTTGTAAGCGGGAAAGGCGACCTGGAAAAGGTTTTGATATTCGAGAACAGTGAAGCGGGAAGCCTCAGGCAGACGACATTTCTTGAACAGTTTGCCGGGAAGAAGGCGGATGCCCCATTCAAAACCGGCGGGAACATTACATTTCCCGCAGGGGAAGAGAAAGCCGCACAGGCAATAGCCTCAGGTGCAAAGAGGGGGTTGCTGATTATAAATGAAATGTTTAAAAGAAAATAGGGTCCAAGGGGCCGAGGGTTCAAGGGATCGAGGGGCCGGGGTTCGACATAAATTATCCGTAATATTTATGTCTATATTCTACGTCCTATCTTCCGTCTCTGCAGCTTTTGCCTTCGGAGTTCATGAGTCCGAACATTCATCACTTCAATTCCGTATGGATGCAGCTAATGTAAAAATGAATATTGTCCCCGAGAAATATATCAAAGGGAAAGCGCCGGATGTCTCGCTTGAACTGACAAATTACATGACCGGCAGTTCTGTGCCGGATGCAGAGATTTATATCCTTCTTAAGGGAACAGGGGATCAGGGTATCCAGTCAACTCATGCTGATCATGCGATGTCTCAACCGTCAACCGATAATGTCATTGGCGACAAAGGGCTTGATTTTGGCGATTCCCCGCAAATGACCATGGGGATCGACCTCAGTATGTTCAAAAAACTTCAACCTCAACAGAAGGCAGGGACTTATGCGGTGAGTTACCCACTGCCGGATAAAGGAGAGTATACATTCACAATTGCATTGAAATCTCTTGGCGGGAAAAAGTTCGATGAACCTCTGGTATACGGCGGGAGTTTCCTTTACACAGAGGCTTCAAATGCGCGCCTGTATAAAATGCTATTTATCATGGGAATCATACTATTTAGCGGACTGACAGGCGCATGGATACTCTCAAAACGTAAAGCTTTGAATATGAGCGCAGGGCAAAAGATGAACATCCTCGACATCCCCCCGGTAAAGCGGTTTCTGAAGTCCGCCTGGTTTCAGCCTGTATTCCAGATACCCATGCTTGTGTTTTTCATCATTATCATTATAGCCGGTCTCTTTGATGTTCAAATGGGAGACAGAAATATCGCCACACTCCTGATGTGGACCGTATGGTGGGCCGGGATCATTTTCACCTTTGTATTTTTTGGGAGGATTTGGTGCATGACGTGCCCCTACGGCGCGGTGCAGGACTGGATACAGAGGCTGTTTACTTTCAATAAGGACTTCCCGAAACCCGTCAGAAACGTCTGGCTGTCCAGTTTCCTCTTCTTCGGTCTCACGTGGTGGGACAGTTACAGCGGTATAGTGAATAAACCCGTGCTTACGGCTTATATTCTTCTTGGCCTCTTTGCCGCAGCCGTCGGCATCGCAGTTGTCTTTAAAGGGAGGGCGTTCTGCCGGTATGTATGCCCCATCGGAGGTCTGATAGGAATCTATTCCATGTTCAGTCCTATAGAACTCAGGAATAAATGTCTCGACGTGTGCAGACAGCATAAGGTCAAGGAATGCGTCAAAGGAACGGAAACGAGCTATCCGTGTCCGATGTTTCAGACGCCGATGACGCTCGACAGGAACAATTACTGCAACTTCTGCAGCGAATGCATAAAGTCCTGTTCACAGGACAACATCGTCATCCGCTTCAGGAGCTTTGCAAAAGACCTGTGGTTTGCGGCAAAGGGTCACATGGATGAGGCCTATCTTGCAATGACGCTCGTAGGGATAACAATTGTCCTTACAGGTGAAATGGTGGAGCCCTGGCACATGTGGATGGATGCAACGGGCAAGATCATTCCATTCAGCACCCTGGGCATAACGTCTCACGCAAGCATCGAGAAGATTACATCATTGACCACGCTTACAATTGGTTCATTGATTGTCCCGTCTTTGCTTCTTGCCGTGACCGCATTGATGGTGAGAAAATCCACAAGGCCTGAATCACTCCTGAGCTTCAGAGAAACATTCGTGCAGTTTGCATACATGTTTATCCCAGTCGGGCTTTCAATGCACCTCGCGCACAACATCAGCCATCTTTTTAAAGAAGGTCCCGGAATCGTGCCTGCAATTCAGAGAACTCTGAATGAATATACCGGCACGAACATGGGCGAGCCTGACTGGAACGTTACACCGCTCATGGGAGATGAGGCAATCTTCTGGTTTCAGATGGTCATATTTATTATACTGAACCTCTTTTCTCTCTACGCCGGTTACAGGATAGCGGTAAGGTATTACAAGGAGAAGGCGCTGAAGGCGTTTATCCCAATGGCAGCGCTTGCGGTGCTTCTTATGATGATTAATGTATTCATTCTCGGTCAACCCATGTCGCCGAGGCATTCACATTGAGGTGAATATGAGAAAAAGAATTGTCCTCATGCTTTCAGCCCTGTTCATTATCATTCCGTCGCTCTCTCATGCGCAGCTCGACCTTGAACAGGAAGTGCTGGTAATACCTGATACCCATGACGCGGAGCCATACAAATGGAAGAAACCATGGAGTATATGGGATTTATGGAATTATAAGTTGCGCCTGGAATACGGGACCCTGATCGCAGGAAGCGATTCGGAATTCACCTTCTACATAAAATCAAAAACCGCTATTCATGACGTGCATGTGTTTATTACCGATAAAGGACTGAATGTATTTAAGCATCTGCGCCCGGAAAGCGAAAACGGCAAATACAAATTTATCTTTAATGCGCCGTCACAGGGCAAGTACAGATTTGAGTTTGTTTTTAAAACTGACAAGGACGTCTGGATAAACCTGAGTGAGAATATTTCGATTAAAGAAGGAGTGAAAAATCAGATTCTTCAGGAACAGGACAAGGATTATTCCGTCAACGTTAAACTTATTCCCGAAAAGGTTTATGCTGAGCACGTTGTAACTCTGATCTATCAGGTAAGTCATAACGGAGTTCCTGTCAGGTATCCCGATAAAATTGACGGCTCTGATATCCTGCTTGCCTCGTGGGACGAATCGGGGAAGGACTTTATCTTCATGGCTTCCAGGCAGAACGTAGACGGACAGATCGCCGTGAGCCTTGTTTTTATGCGTCCGGGGATGCACAGAGTTTTTGCCGAATTCAAACATAACGGGGCAGTAAGGGTTTTTGATCATGAGGTCGAGGTGCTTAAGGAGCCTCCTGTGAGAGAACACGGCATATCCTATAAAGATGAAAATCCGTATGATTAATCCGGCACATATACAGGACGTTCATTTTCAGGCATGTCGAAAAATATAATTTATTCTGTTAAACTGAAGTCGCACATTAAAAGCATATTCTTATCAGAATATTAAGCGGACTGACGCGCCTGGGTCCATAAATTTGACGACGGGAAAGATGGCCAGCAGGAGACACAGCAGGTGTCCTTGCCGGCTTTTTTGTTTTTGGAGGTGCACTCGAATGCCTGACATGCTTCATTTCTGGACAGTATACCTTGCAGTGACCAATATATGATGATAGGCTTTTATTAATAACTAACATTCGCAGGAGGTGCAATATGTCGGACTTTTATCAGACAGGGGTAGTCGCCACCTTTCACAGGCTGGGCAGGCTGAATCTTGAAAAGATCGAAGCGGAATTGACGTGGTATTCGCAGGAGCGTCCGATTGCCCTGGTGCTGCCGTCTCTTTTCAGCGAGCTTGAAGGCGACGCGTTGAAGAGAATACTAAGGGAGCTGAAGGACGTTAAATACATCAGGGAGATCGTAGTTACGCTCGGCCCTGCATCTAAGGAAGAGTTTAACAATGCAAGGAAATTCTTTTCCGTTCTCCCGCAGAAGACGAGCATCTTATGGAATTCAGGCGCAAGATTAGGCGAGCTGTATAAAGTCGTAGAAAACTCCGGACTCCCAATCGGCGAACCGGGCAAAGGGAAGTCCGCATGGATGGCTTACGGGTATATCCTTTCGCAGCAGGATTTTCATGTCATCGCCCTGCATGATTGCGATATCCTTACATACAGCAGGGACTTGCCTGCAAGGTTGTGTTATCCTGTTGCCAACCCGAACCTCGATTACGATTTCTGCAAGGGATATTACAGCAGGGTGTCCGATAGACTCCATGGGCGCGCGACAAGGCTGCTTGTTACCCCGCTTATAAGGTCTATTCAGAGGATAATCGGTTATCATCCCCTTCTTGCATTTTTTGACAGCTTCAGATATCCGCTTGCGGGTGAATTTTCCATGGACATTGATATGGCAAGGATAAATAAAATACCCGGGGACTGGGGTCTTGAGGTCGGAGTTCTTGCAGAGGTTTACAGGAATACATCGCTGAGAAGGGTATGCCAGGTAGACATTGCGGAAAACTACGAACACAAACACCAGATATTGTCTGCCGAGGACGCAACAAAGGGGCTTCACAAGATGTGTGTCGACATAAGCAAGTCTATTTTCAGGACACTTGCATCGGAAGGCATTGTCTTTTCAGAAGGCTTTTTCAAAACACTGGTTGCAACGTATGTAAGGACAGCGCAGGACATGCTCAAGCGGTATGAGGATGACGCCGCGATCAACGGCCTTTTCTTCGACAGGCACGAAGAGAGCCTTGCAGTCGATACATTCACGAACGGGATAAAGAAGGCTGCCGAGATAATTACAGAAGACCCTCTCGGCGTGCCTTTGATCGCAAGCTGGGACAGGGTCACTTCTGCTATTCCGGATATTTTAGGAAGAATTAAAGAGGCGGTGGAAGAGGACAATAAGTAAAACTATGGGCAGTATCGCTTTCAGAAAAGAGATACAGGAACAGCTTGACAGGATCAAGGAGGCCGATATCCTTGTGGGCATTCCCAGCTACAACAATGCCCGCACTATCGGTCATGTGGTAAGCGCGGTCCAGGCCGGACTTGCCAAATACTTCCCTGACCAGAAAGCCGTGCTGGTCAATTCCGACGGCGGTTCTACTGACGGGACGATGGACATAGTCCAAAAGACCGTTATTGAGGACTTTCAATCTATTCTCATGCAGCATAGAAAAGACCGGGTATTTAAGATCGCGCTTCCGTATCACGGCCTGCCCGGCAAGGGGAGCGCCTTCAGGACCATATTTGAGATCGCTGCCGCCCTCAACGTGAAGGCGTGCGCGGTGGTGGACTCAGACCTGAGGAGCATTACCCCTGAATGGATTGAGCTGCTTATTAAGCCGGTCATGGAAGGCGGCTTTGATTACGTGGCCCCGCTGTACCACAGGCATAAATACGACGGGACCATAACCAACAGTATTGTATATCCCCTGACCAGGGCGTTATATGGCAAGCGCGTGAGGCAGCCCATAGGCGGGGACTTCGGTTTCTCCGGCGGCCTGGCGAAATTCTATCTGACAAAGAACGTCTGGGACACCGACGTGGCAAGATACGGGATCGACATATGGATGACCACTACCGCGATTGCAAACAATTTCAAGGTCTGCCAGTCCTTCCTAGGCGCAAAGATACATGACCCGAAGGACCCCGGCGCTGATCTGAGCGCGATGCTTAACCAGGTTGTGGGGGCGACGTTTGACCTGATGGAGACCTATTCAAGCATATGGAGCGCGATAAAAATATCAGAGCCTGCGCCGACCTTCGGTTTCCGCTACGCGGTCGGCCTTGAACCCGTGTCGGTCAATATTGAGAGGATGCTGGAAAGGTTCAGGCTCGGGGTAAGGGAGCTGGGGGACATCTATAAATCTTTTCTACCTGATAAGATCACGGATTTTTTAAGCAGGGCGGAAACACTGCCGAAAGAGAAATTCCATTTTCCCGATGAGCTGTGGGTCGAGCTTATTTACTACTTCGCCATTGCGGCCCACAAGAAGTTGATAAACAAGGAGCATCTACTGAAGTCTCTGACGCCGCTTTACATAGGACGCACCGCCGCGTTTGTAATAGAGACATGGGACAGCGGCGTAGAAGAGGTCGAAGACAAGATAGAAAGATTATGCGCGGGCTTCGAGGAAAAAAAGGACAATTTACGATATAACTGGGACTGATACAAGGAGGCAATAATGGATAATTTTATACAGAGGGTCGTTACGGAACCGTTTGAAAAGTTCCTGGAAATGATAATCCTTTTCCTGCCGAAATTTCTTACTTCGGTAATAATTCTCATAGCGGGCATAGTCATCGGCTTTGCGCTGCGGCTTCTCTTTTCACGGGTCCTCAGCGCTATCAGGCTCGACAGGCTCTCCGGCAGGCTCGGTATCGCGGAAATGCTGCAGAAGGGCGGAATAAAAGATACGTTATCAGGACTGCTTTCAAAGATAATCGGCGGTCTCGCTGTTTTTACCTTTATGATTCTCTCCCTCAGCGCCCTCGACGTCCCGGCAGTGGAGCAGCTACTTGAAAAATTCTTCCTCTACCTCCCCAATGTATTTGTTGCAGTCTTGGTGCTCTCCATCGGCTATCTCCTCAGCAACTTCCTTGGCCGCGCGGCCCTTATCGCCTCCGTCAATGCCGGGTTAAGGATTTCGGGCCTTGTTGGAAAATTCGTCAAGCTTGCCGTCATGGTCCTTGCGGTCACAATGTCTCTTGAGCAGCTTGGCATCGGCAAAGAGACCATAGTCATAGCTTTTGCAATAATCTTCGGGGGCATAGTGCTTGCGCTGGCAATAGCCTTTGGACTTGGAGGGAGGGACCTGGCAAAGGATTATCTTGAAAAGAAAATTAAGTGTGAAGAGAAAAAGGATGAGATAAATCATCTGTAAAATTATAAAATTCGTATTCTTGCATTCACATATCATTTGCTATATGATAAGCAAACATGCTCGTATGCAAACATATTGCGCAAAAGCACAAGGATTATCAAAATTTATTTTTGACAAAAAAATATCCTCTC
>JACRQA010000024.1 GCA_016222915.1 Nitrospirota bacterium
AAGGTTGACCTGGTCCCGGATAAATTTAATGCCGAGGGACTGATCGAGGCATTCAGTCAGCAAACACATGCAGGTTCAAACGGCCATATGCCCCTGCAAGGGATAAAAATACTTCTTCCAAGGGCCGAGACGGCAAGGGAATTATTCCCCAAGAAAGTCAGGGAACTCGGCGGGGAGATAGATGTTTTCACTGCCTATAAAACCGTCAAACCCGAAGTGCACGGTAAAAGGCTCAAGCGGTTTTTAAAAGAGGGGAAAATCTCCATAGCGACTTTCACGAGCGCGGCCACATTCAACAATTACATGGAGATAATGGGGGAAGACGCCCTCGACCTTTTGAAAGATGTCGTAATAGCAGTCATCGGCCCTGTCACGGCAAAGGCCGTGGAGAAGGCCGGCCTAACAGTACACATTATGCCTGAAGAGGCCACGGTCGAGGCAATGGTGAGAGAGATCATCAAATGGGTAACCAACAAAAATAATAATTAAATCCCAATAACCAAATCCCAAATTACAAATAAATTCCAATGACCAAATATCGAAGCTGCTGATTTCAGAAATTGGTGCTTGGAATTTGAGATTTATTTGGTATTTGGTGCTTGAGATTTGGAATTTGTATATATAGCTCAGCAATTTTATTTATTGCAAATAGTTGGTTGCAGCAATAGTAGTATCCGCTCATGCTATAATCTCCTATGTCTCCTAAATCCACAATAGACAGAGAATGCATCTTTCATTTTCTAAAGACAAAAGCCTCTAAACCTCTGAGCCTGAGAGATATCTCAAAGGCGCTCGACATCCACAAGACCGAGCTGCGGACATTGAAGAGGATACTTCGCTCCCTGCTTAACTCCGGGGACATCTTCAGGACCAAGACCGGCAACTACGGCCTGGCCGAAAAGATGAATCTCATCACGGGCGAGTTTGAGGCGCACAGGGACGGGTACGGTTTTGTGATCTCTGAAAAGTCAGGGGAGAGGGACATCTTCATCCCGCCCAGAAGGACAATGGGGGCCATGTCGGGGGACCGCGTTATCACCAGGGTCGAAAGCTCGGTAAAGCGGGAAGGCAGCATTATTAAAATACTCGAACGCGGCAGGAAGAAGATCATCGGGGAGATATGCCGCGAAAAGAACATCTTTTATGTCAAGCCCAAAGGGAAAAACGTGCCTTTTTATATTCCTGTCGCTCCCGCCAACATGGGGAAAGCCCAAATCGGGGACACGGTCTCTGTTGAGATAACCACCTTCCCGACCGCTTCAAGCCCGCCTGAAGGCAAGGTATTAAAAATCCTCCCTGATGTCACGGAACCGTCCTATGAGACGGAGCTTATCATTGAGCAGTATTCGCTGCCGAGGCGTTTCCCCGGCCCGGTAATTGCTGAGCTCTCCGCGCTGCCGGAGAAGAAGAAGACCCCTGGACGTGTCGATTGCAGGGACCTTTTGACTGTGACTATTGACGGAGAGACGGCCAAGGATTTTGATGACGCTGTATCGATCAGCAGGACAGACCACGGGTACATTCTTCATGTGCATATAGCGGATGTCAGCCATTATGTTCCATGGGATTCGGCGCTCGACCTTGAGGCAAGGCGCAGGGGGACGAGCGTATATTTCCCCGGCAGCGTCATTCCCATGCTGCCGGAAAAGCTGTCGAACAACCTGTGCAGTCTTGTGCCCAAGCAGGACCGGCTGACCTTTACAGTTGAAATGCATATTGACAGAGACGGGCAGATTACAGAAAAGGATTTTTACCCCAGCATCATAAACAGCAATGAGAGGATGACTTATTCCGCGGTCAAAAAAATCCTCGTGGACAAGGACCGTGACGAACGAGAGAGGTATGGGTATCTGCTTGAAAGCTTTGAGATCATGGAAGAGCTGTGCTCTGTCCTGAGGGAAAACAGGATAAGACGAGGCAGCCTCGACTTTGATCTTCCGGAGCCTGAGATCCTGCTGGACCTGCAGGGACGGCCCGAATCTATTGTCAGGGCGGAACGCAACCTGGCGCATATGATCATTGAGGAATTTATGATAACGGCCAATGAGGCCGTCGCGTCCCGTCTTGAAGGTCTGGGCGTGCCGTCTCTTTACAGGGTGCATGAAAAGCCCGACACTTCCAAGATCGAGGAGCTCAAACCCATCTTCAGCTCCTTCGGCCTGAAAATGAAGATGTCCAGCACCAAACTATTTCATTCAATCCTCAAACAGGTAAAAGGGACCCCGGAAGAGTCCCTGCTGAATATACTTCTCCTGCGCTCCCTTAAACAGGCCAAGTACGCCACTGAAAATATCGGTCACTTCGGCCTCGCCTCAGAATCATATACACATTTCACCTCCCCGATCAGGAGGTACCCTGACCTTGTCGTGCACAGGATACTTAAAGATTCTTTGGGGAAGAATAAGCTGTCAGGCGAGATGACCGGATACCTTGCCAAGATACTGCCGGACATAGCTGTCCAATCATCAAGGACCGAACGGACCGCGGATGAGGCTGAGAGGGAAATCGTCAGCGCCATGAGGGCCTGGTTTATGAAAGACAAGGTAGGTGATGAGTACAAGGGCCTTATCATGAACATTACAGCCTATGGGTTGAAGATACAGCTTAAGGACATATTCGTTGAAGGCTTTCTCCATGTCTCCTCCATGGCGGATGATTATTACAGGTTCGATGAGAGGAATTACCGCCTTGTAGGCCGCCGGGGCAGAAAATCCTTCGTCGTAGGGCAGGAAGTGACCGTGAGGATTGAACGTGTCAATATCGAAGAGAGAGATATACAGTTAGGCCTGGTCTGAATTCGGCTTGCTTCAATCCTGCATTATCGATTTTAATAATCTGACCATAATCTCCTGTCGAGAAAACGGCCCCATTCTTTGTTAAATGGATGAGCATGATGTACCAGCTGCCCGCCTTTATATAGAGGGCGTCCTTCATTGGCCCATTTGAATATAGACCCCTCCAGGTTCCAAACATTTGTGTATCCCATGGCCTGTAATCGCCGCGCGAGTTTGGAAGACCGGTAGCCAACCGAACAATACACTACAATATTATGGTCCTTCTCTATATATTTCAGAACTTCAACAGCCCCTTCTGCTGTGGCGGCGTGCAGTGCGTTTTGTAAATGGCTCACCGCATATTCGGCATTTTCCCTTGCGTCAAGGAGTAATGGTTTTTCCTTGTCCGCTGTTGACAGCAATTCCGCCAATTGCTGTGTCGTAATTTGTTTAACAGTTGGATATTCTTCCCGAATCATTTTTATTAAAGCAGGCCAGTCAACATTCTCGTTAAGAGAAAAGGACAATCCTGTCCCGCGCAGAATGATGATAAGACAGAACAAGAAAACCGTCCGTATTTTCAGTTGACCATATCGCAAGGTGTCCTCCATTTTTATTCCTGAGTGTTTCACGGAGACATGACCATAGGGGTCATATGTATCACGTTTCCATTCATGTGGTATACATCTGATATCGCCTTATTCATTTATAGTATAAAGCTCATTAAAAGCTTCTATCAATGCCGCTCTGCTTAAGAATTGTATTATTAACTGGGAATATCTGCCGGACAATCGGCAAGTAAGGTTTTCTTTTAAAAAAGCCGACTAAATGAATATCAAATTAATGGACCCGAATAACTCATCGGCCATAGTCAAGGAGGTCCTGTTTGGGTAAGATCGTTGCTGTCAGCTTTGAGGGGGACCGACTTAAGATCGTCCACGCAACTTTAAATGGGCGCAAGGTTACCGTTGACTCGACGGACATAATCCCGGACAGTGATCTCGATTCCTACCTCAAGGCAGACAAGTCCGCTGAATATATTGTGACCTGCGAATTCAGGAGGGCCTATCACGGTGTCCTGTCCACACCCGCCGTAAAATCCGGTTACATGGGCAAACTTATTGAATCGAAAATCAGAAAGTCCTCAGGTGAAAAAGACTTTACCTTCATTTATAGCATTCTTGGAGAGCGGGTCGTAGAAAACAGGAAGGAGATGGAGGTCTTTTATTATGCGGTAAACAACGCCGACCTTAAGGCCATTGCCGGGAGATTCTATGATAACGGTAAAAAAGTCAAAGCCATATACCCGTCTGTCTTCTCAGCGGTAGCGCTGATTAATCCGGAGGGAGAGGGGGAAGGCCGCATGGGGGTCTTTGGCGCAGGGAGCGAGCGAACAATTTTCCTGACAAAAAACGGGGCAGTCAACTTTATCAGGAATTATGAATCGCATGATAAAGGGCTTACCGATTATGACATTCAAAATATAAATATGACCTTGACCTATTGTTTTCAAAACCTCAGGATGAACCCGTCATCGGTACTGCTGATGGGCGATTTGTCCGCGTCTCAGGACATCGGCGCCTTACCTTCCGTGCCTCTGTCAGGTCTCTCTATGAGCGGCAACATTTATTGCAGCCGGGAAATTTATGATGAATTTGTCCTGCCGGTCGGCGCATGCCTTGCCCTCGGACCATCAAATATCCTGAGCCGGGAATTCAAGAACATTAACATGCTGAAGACTTACATTGCTTATGCCTCCATGCTTTTCATTACACTGGCCGTTTTATGTATGGGCCTTATATTTAATGAAGCAAATGATATCGCCGGGAAAAAACACCTGGTAGACTCAGCCGTGAAGAACATGTCGGATATAGAAAGTATATTCTCTGAATATGCCGCAAGAGAAGAAGAGGTAAACCGGTACAGACCGGCAGTGACGTTTCTGAACAGGCCCACCCCTGATATTCACAAGATGTTAGTGTCATTAGGAGGGACTAACGCCGGGAATTTGATATTCGATTCGATTGAGGCCAGGACCGATGAAAGCAATTCTCTGATTGTTGAAATAAACGGGACGAGTCATGAAGAGACATATTCCTCCCTCCAGTCTTCTCTAAAAGATTTAGTCGACGCGTTAGGTAAAACAAAAAACATGAAGGTCACAAACAAGTCAATCGACCTGGCAAAGTATACCTTTAAGATAGAGATGAATTACGGGACAGAATGAACTACTTCAACTACATTAAAAGAAAACTGCCTTTATATCTTATAAGCGGCGTTGTCATGGCCCTTTCACTTTTTTCCCTGCTGATGGCCCACAGCTATAATAATCAACTTGCTGATACTCTCGGAAAGATCCGGGACATCCGTCTGAAAAAAGACCTGCTCAAAAAAGATATTGATAAGACAGACGCCTTGATAAGATATATCAGGCACGATCTTGATGCTGACATGGCCCAGGCCAATCCGGAAGGGTCGATGTTCCGCACCCTCGATGACATGAAGGCAAATCTTCAGGATGCGACAATATCCGTGTCCCGGTTTGACGGATCAGGAAATAATAATGAGCTCCCGGTTGAAATCGAGGCCGGGATGAAAAATTACAAAATGGTCCTGGAATACGTGGCGTATGTTGAATCTTTCATTATCCCTGACTTTGAGATCAGGCGCCTCGCCGTTTCAAAGGGCCAGTCAGGGGGCATGGTCCTTAAAATAGAGGGCGTGCTCGCAGTGCCGGCTTCGGACACACAGACGTAAGGAAAATATGGTTTATGGACAATAAAACAAAAATATTTCTTTTCTCTCCCTTTGCACTCGCTATAATCCTCGCCGTTGCCGCTAATTATATTCCTGTAGACATGGGACCATCCGGGATTGGAAACAGGATATCGATGTTTTCGCCTTCAGGTCTTACGTTAAAGGAAAAACAAAGAGTTTACGTAAGCCCGGATTTAATAAGCCCTATGGACTTTAATTATAGCCCTCCTGTTGAGGTGTCATTGCCGGAGAATAAGGAAGAAAAGGCGGTCCTTCATGAGGACAATAATGACAGGACATTATCTCTCATTGTTATCAGCGGTGAAGGCAGAACGGCCATTATTGATGGTATGCCGGTTAAGGAGGGAGACAAGATAGCCGATATGAAAATAGTAAAGATAGAGCACGACCGTGTCTTATTAAAAGACAAGACCTTAAAATGGATGTACCTGGAATAACTTCATGAAAAATATATTTCTCGTTGTCGCGGCAATTTCTTTAATGTCCTGCGCGTCGATGCAGGGCGCTGACATATTGAATGGCAGGAGTGAGGCCGCTCCCGTCAAAAATGAAATATTGATGGAGAGCGGGGTGCAGGAGCCTCTGTCTTCCGGGCAACAGGGTATTGAAATCCCTGAGTTTGTCCCTGTGCAGGAGGGCCTTTCACCTCTTCAGACCAGGACAGTTTCAATAGCGGCGAGGAAGACCCCACTGAGGGAAGTCCTCTACATAATCGCTGAAACGGCGAACCTCAACCTGGTCATGGGGCGGGACGTTGACCCTGAGCTCCCGGTCACACTGACAATTAAAGACATCACTGTGGACAACGCGCTGAATATCATATTTGACTCCGTGGATTATTTCTATTCGATCAATGACAACATCCTCATAGTCAAGGCTGTGGATACGGAAATATTTGAGCTCGGCAAGCCCAATATAGTCCAGGACTATAAGATTGACGTTGGTGGAGACATCCTCAGCGGCACGGCCTCAGGCGGGGCCGGATCAACCTCCGTAAGCGGGGACGTGTCCATGAAGTCCTCTTCGGATGAGGCCTCATTTAAATTCTGGGACTCCATGGAAAAGACAATGACCACACTCCTCACTGCAAGCAGCGGAACAGGACAAGCGTCCGTGGCCAATTTTATTATCAACAGAATGGCGGGCACAATTATGGTCACCGCGACTAAAAAAGACTTAAAAAAAGTCGGGGACTATATTTCCAACCTGAAAAGGGTGCTGAACAGGCAGGTGCTTATCGAGGCCCGGATCGTCGAGGTACAGTTGTCGGAGGGACTGAAGTATGGAATAGACTGGGAAGCCGTCGGCAGTATGCTGCCCAACGGGACTACGAATGTGGGCCTCAGCGCAAAAAATTTCACAAATATATTTACTTCAGGTGGCGCGAGTTTTGATATAAACATACTCCATAAGGACAATTTCACAATGCTGATAAAGGCCTTACAGGAGCAGGGCAATGTAAAGACCTTGTCTAACCCGAGGGTGAATATAATGAATGCCCAGACCTCGATCCTGAGCGTCGGCAGGAACACGACATTCATCTCAAGGGTCCAGACCACGACAACGACCTCCGAAGGGTCTGCGCCGGTGACCACCTTTACGGTAGATACAAACAGCATACTTTCAGGGGTCATGTTCGGTCTCGTTCCTTTCATCAACAGCGATAATGAGATAACCCTCTCCATAACCCCTATTGTCACAAACCTCGTGAGCCTGGACTCTAAAACGATAGGGACCGGAGACAATTCAGTTGAGATCAAACTCCCCACAGTGGATTTAAGGGAAATGAGCACCACGGTCAAGGTCCTGGACGGACAGATCGTCATCATTGGGGGACTCATAGACAGGCAGGACGTAGTGAAGGAAAATCAGTTGCCCCTGCTTGGGGACATACCGATTATAGGAGCGGCTTTTAAAAGCTATGAAAAGACC
The DNA here is from genome assembly GCA_016222915.1 of Nitrospirota bacterium. GTDB lineage: Bacteria > Nitrospirota > Thermodesulfovibrionia > UBA6902 > UBA6902 > UBA6902. The sequence continues at coordinate 7,485 of JACRQA010000024.1, forward strand.
CATGAAAGCACAGAGCTTGTGATCATGCTGATACCGAGGGTGATAAGCTGACAAGGCACATATTGAATTATGCTATCTATATTCAAACATATCAAATTTCAGTTGATATCTTTACAAGCACAAAGGGAAGCCTGCTCCGTAATTTCTATAATCGACAAAAGACATACTATATTTTTGCTTCGAGGCAATAATGTTGTTTTTCTTATTTTAACTTTCTACTCTCTACTTTTTTCTTTTTTTTTAAAGGTGTCGTTTAGAAATTCCTCCGCAGACTCCCCTTTATGCCTTTGTGCCTTTGCGCCTCTGTGCCTTTCATTGGAACGGAGTTCGCAATGAAATTAGGAGAAGTATTAAAAGAAAGAGGGCTGATAACCGAGGACAGGCTGCAGGTGGCCCTTGCCTACCAGAAGGTGACGGACACGCTCATCGGTGAGACACTTATTAAACTCGGGTTTGTGTCCTCAAGGGAGATTGCAGAGACGCTTGCCATACAGGCGGGGATCCCTTTCATCGATATATCGGAATATACGGTGTCCGAAGATGCCATCCGTCTCATTCCCAAGGACATCGCTGAAAAAACGGAGTTTATCCCCCTCCGGCTTATCGATGATAATTCCATTGAAATAGGGGTCACGAACCCGTCCAACATCCACGCGCTGGACACGGTGACAAGATTAACGGGACGGAAGCCGAAGGTGTTCATGATCGACAATGTGGGGTTCCAGGAGACCCTTGAGAGGGCCTATTACTTTCTTGACAACCCCATCCCTCAATTGATAAACGCGGCCATACTTGAAATCAAGACTTCTCACGAGCTGCCTGTGACAACCATCGCGGACCTGTCCCAGAATATAATATTGGAGGGCATCCGGAGAAAGGCCACCGACATACACATAAATCCTACCCCTGATATTGTTAATATATTCTACCGGGTGGACGGCGTTCTCCAGCACGGCTTCTGCATCAACAAGAGCGCGCACAACGGGATTGTGTCCCGGATCAAGGTAATGTCGATGCTGGATATTGCGGAAAAGAGATTGCCGCAGGACGGCTCATTTTCCCTTCCCTTTTTCAACACCAAATATGAAATGCGCGTATCAACGCTCCCCACCATTTACGGTGAAAACATAGTCATCAGGGTCCTTGCCGGCACAGGGCAGCTGCTCAGGCTGGACGGTCTCGGTTTCGACCGCAATAATACGGGGCGCTTACAGGCGCTTTTTCAAAAACCATACGGGATCATCCTGGTCTCCGGCCCTACCGGCAGCGGCAAGACAACGACGCTGTACGCTGCCTTAAGAGAGATCAACCTCATTGAAAGGAACGTTCTGACTGTTGAAGACCCGGTTGAGTATAAGCTCAGCTTCGTCAAACAAACGTCGGTCAATCTGAAGGCGGGTTATGACTTTGCCCTTGCCGGAAGGAATTTCATGAGGCAAGACCCGGACGTCATGCTGCTTGGAGAGATACGGGATGAAGAAACGGCAAAGATAGCGATAAGGGCGTCAATCTCCGGGCATCTCGTCTTGTCTACCGTGCATTCAAACGACGCCGTCACCTCCGTGCCTAGGCTGCTGGATTTTAACATTGACAGGTTCATGCTCTCTTCATCGCTGCTTGCGGTAATCGCCCAGAGGCTTGTCCGCAAACTCTGCAACTACTGCAAGGAAAAATACACGGTGTCTGAAAAGGAGCTTGCGCAATTAAGTTTAAACGGGAACGCTAAGGCCGCCGGGCTCGAAACAGCCTACCGGGCCAGGGGCTGCAAGATGTGCAGCAACACCGGTTATATCGGCAGGACAGTCGTCGGGGAGATAATGGTCGTCAACGATGTAATGAGGGAATTGGTGTCTGAAGGCGCGTCGCTTACCAGGCTCAAAGAGGAAGCCGTCAAAAACGGCATGGTCTCGCTGAAGTCCTCAGGTATTGAAAAGATAAAGCTGGACCTGACAAGCATAGAGGAAATAGTGAGGCTGATCGACTAATGCCCTATTTCAGTTATCAGGCAATAAACCAGCGGGGCGATATAGTCAAAGGCTTAATAGAAGACAGCGACATGGACCTTGCCTATAATAATATATCTGACTCAGGTCTTGATATCGTAAAAATTCAAAAGTCCGACAGGCTTACGGGTATATACCTGAAAAAGGCCAGCTCCTGGAGCATAAAGACCGGGGACGTAATCGAATTCGCTAAAAGCCTGTCCGTCATGCAAAGGGCCGGACTGCCGCTGATCCAGTCGATCACTGATATAGCTGAATCATCGGAAAACAGGCATTTCAGGGAAAAGCTCTTGAGCGTCAAAAGGAGTATTGAATTAGGTTCTGGGTTTTCCGAGGCCTTATCTCTCCATAAGGATATATTCCCCGAGATATTTGTTAATCTGATTGGCGTCGGCGAGGAAACGGGCCGTCTCAGTGAAAGCCTTTCAGATGTCGCCTTGCACCTGCAGAGAATGGAAGACCTGAAAAGCGCGATAGTGCGGGCATTGATGTACCCGGCCTTCGCCCTTGTCGGCACCGTAGGTGCCCTTATGTTCTGGCTTATATATGTGCTGCCCAAGATGAGTGAGTTGTTCAAGACCATGGCCATCGATCTGCCGCCGATGACGCAGGCCCTCATAGCGGCAAGCGATTTTACGAGCTCCAAATGGTATATCTTTGTCCTTGTGCCTGTCATCATCTTTATCGCCCTGAAACTGCTTTCAAAAAATGAGGCCACAAAATACTATCTCGATGACGCTAAATTAAGATTACCGATCTTCAAGTTAATAACATCCAATAAACTGCTCGCCTTATTCTCCGAGCAGTTAAGGATACTCATCGCAGCAGGGGTCACGATCGACAGGGCGCTCGATGTTATCATGACCGTTATCGACAACGCAGTATTCAGGAAGGCGACAGCGGCCATGAAAGAGGACATCCTGCTCGGCAGTAATATAAGCAATGCCATAAAAAAACACGATACGCTGTTTCCCAGTCTGGTGGTCAGGATGATATCTATCGGTGAGTCCACAGGCAATCTCAGCGAGCAGCTCGATTACCTGTCCGAGCACTTCCTCAAAAAGCTTGATGATATCTCGGAGAAGATGGGGAAAATGATTGAGCCGATCATCATTGTCGTAATCGGCGGCATGTTTGTGGTCATCATTTTAGGATTATTGGCCCCCATATATGATCTTGTCTCGGGGATGGGAGGTTAGCCATGGATTTCCTGCGGTTCTTCGGACTCAAAGAGGACCCTTTTAAACTGACCCCGGACCCTGCCTTTTTTTATCCTTCTTCAAGTCATCGTGAAGGCCTCCTCCTGATGGACTACTCAGTGGACCAGAAGGAAGGATTTCTACTTATCACCGGCGAGCCGGGCACAGGCAAGACCACCATGCTCAATGTGTTCCTCGAAAACTGGAAATCAAGGGCGGAGACAGCCATCATCCTTACTCCCAGGCTGTCGCCTGAAGAATTCCTGAGCGCGGTCGCTGAAGACCTTGACATCGACATTGGAAACAAGAACAAACATGAGATCATCAAGTCGCTAAGGGATTTTATGGCAATAAAATCTTCAGAGGGCAAGAGGGTCATCATCATTGTTGATGAAGCACAGAACCTTCCTGACGAGACCCTAGAGGAATTAAGATTGCTTTCCAACCTTGAGACAGACAAGGACAAGCTCCTTCAAATAATCCTATCGGGCCAGCCCGAGCTTCAGACCAGGCTCCGGTCCGATAATCTGAGACAGCTTAACCAGAGGATATCAAGCCGCATACAACTCAAACATTTCAGCCCTGACGAGACCCTCGACTATATTAATTACAGGATGATAATCGGAGGGAAGAGATTGAAGGCACGCAAAAAGACAGACAGGCCTGCTTGTAAACTTTTAAGGGACGTCCCCCGCATTATGAAGACCGGGAAGAAGAAAATGCAGGTCCATAATAAAACAGGCAAAGCCGCCTATAAACTCACCAAGGGCATTCCCAGGCTTATCAATATGCTGATATCAAGGGCCTTAATGGCCGCTTATCTTGAAGAGAGCAGCCTCGTCCTTCCCAGGCATATTGACCATGCGGTAAAGAGCCTGGACCACAGCGACATGCAGGCGCAAAGGTGGCCCCGCCTGGCCCCGGTATTCATAGGCTCTCTTGCAATCATTCTCGCCACTGGAATGCTTTATATTTATCTTTAGATCAGTTGGTGGGAAGTAATTACTTTCTATTATTAAGCTCGATCATCCTCTTCCTTGCGTGGGACTTCATCCTGTCGTCTGCTGATTGATGGTCATGCACACTTCTGTAAAGTTTAGCCGCCTCTTCACGCCTGCCCTGTTTTTCATAGACCCTCGCAAGCCCCAGGGCGCCGTCCATGTCCTCTGACTTTACAAGCCTGGAGAAATATTCACCCGCTTCCTGCATCCGGCCCTGCCTTTCATGGAGGACGGCAAGGTTCAGGACAACGTTCTTATTGTCGGGTTCAAGAATGAAGGCGCGTTCCAGCCGCTCCTGAGCGTTTGTGAGGTCTCCTGATTTTGCATACGCAATACCAAGGTTGATTAAAGCCGGGGTGTAGTCTTTGTTTATTTCCACTGCCATGCCGGAGTACCTGATCGACTCATCAGCAAGATTTAGCCTGAGGTAAATAAATGCAATGTTATTTATGACGGCGTAATTGTTCTTGTCCATTTCAAGGGCCTTCTTATAATTAACCAGGGCCTTGGAATAATCCCCCTTTGTCTCGTACTCTCTTGCCTTGTATAAATAAGCATCCACCCCATGCATGTCCGGGCTTTCAGCCTTCATGGCCGGTGAGGGAGGGGTGTCGGTATTGATTTTGTTGGCCGGCTTTTCCGGGACCATTGCTGCAACATGCGTTACTTCATTTTTATGAGACCCGATACCGAGAGTCTCATTATCAGTCTTATCGGCTAAAGGTTGGAGGGCTTTCACTCTATCTTCATTGCGACTTATGATATTAGGTAAGGTTGGTTTCTTTTCTGAAATTGCGCCCCCGGATTCGTTTACGCTCATCAGAGGCTGAGTGTCTTCAGTGGCTTTATTTTGCTTGTCCAAATTCACGGGATTAATAGTCTGCGCCGGGCTTGAAGATTTACTCGCTGCCGCCTGTCTTGCCCGTACTCTTTGTTTCACTGCGTCAGGGGACACTGATGTGATATTTATGTCCGGGCCTGAGAGGGAATTTAGATATCGAATGAAAAAAATCCCCGACAAGGTGGAAACAATAAATATGGCTGACAGGACAATTATTTTCTTCTTAGACAGTCCGGCAGAGGCCGTCACGATATTCTTCAGGTTAGGCGCAACTTCCCTCTTAAATTTAGGTTGCTGTACCTTTGAGAGAATATCAGCAAGAATGCTCATGAGGTTTCCCCATCAGTCAGACAAAAGGGACAATCAATAAACATATCCACATGATTAAGGTCAGTTGCCATTTCCATTTCCGTTACCGTTGCCGTTGCCGCCATTGCCGTTTCCGTTGCCATTACCGTTACCATTGCCGTTACTACTTATAGTCACAACAAACGATTTTTGAACAATAGTGTCATTTGGCCCTGAAGAATCACTGTCATCCCTTACAAAGAAAGTAAGGGGGAAGCTGCCTGCCGATGTGGGCTCGCCTGAGGATATCCCGGCTATTACAAGGCTATCGGCCCGGTCCCATGATCCTTCGGGTAAAGTTGAACAGTTAGTGGATGACGCTGACGGCGTAAATGTAAAATTGGCAGATGTGGTCCCTTGCCTGCACCACCTGTATTGTCCGCCGCTGCTGTACGGCACTCCTCCATTAGCAAATATCTCAGCGTTATATACAGTGCCGACAGAACCGGAAGGGAGTTCGTTGTTGAGTATCTTGAGTCTGGAGCTACTGCAATCCGCCTTGATTGTCAGCTCGCCAAGGGTGATCCACTTGACTATGTCATCATACGGCTCCGTCCTGCTCATGTCAGTGGCATAATTGTCTATGTCTATTCCTTGAGTGTAAACGTTTACCGTGGTTGCTGATGAAGATCCTTCCGTCTGATTATTGTAATTTTCACCGCTGCTCAGAATTATAAAGGCAACATCGTTTATCACCTGGGGAGTACCGCAAGCTGCGTCAGGGCAAATATTGACGATGATATTTGTAGTATTCCTCCCACAGACACTGACAGCTAAGGTGCTATCAAAAATGTAGTATAAAGGCTTGGTCCATGTATCGTTGGGGTTCCTGACCGTTGAAGTGAATTCAGTTGCATCGGGCAAACTGTTGTTTGATGCGCCGAAACTTACAACCGATTCCACCGCAGCGTTTAATATCTCCTTTGTTTCATAAACCTTCGCTCTCTTTGTCAATGGTCCCACTAATCCCGCGCCCATACCGACCAGCAAGCCCATTATTACCAGCACCATTGCAAGCTCTATAAGGGTGAAACCGTTTTTATCAGGGGCAAGGGGCAAGGGGCAAGGGGCGAGGTTTTTTATCTTTATGAAGATTGTTTTGCTCATATTAGGACAACCGTTTAAGTACAAACCCGGAAAACTTAAAGAGGGCGATTATATCGCCCTCTTGGATTAAGTCATTATTGTATTCCCTTAGTACGGCCTGTCAAAGAGCCATACAGCAGCATTTTGTGTTGTCGCCCAGGCAGTTGCCGCGCCTGCTGCAGTTTCATTTACACCTGTAACGGCTGTGACTGCCGCGACAGTTCTTGTATTGATCGTCCCCGCCCCTGCAAGCGTGACAGCGGTTGCCCCCCTGAATTGTCCCAATCCCGCATCCGCCGTGCCATCAATAGATGTATCCACGGACTGGACTATTCTCAGTGCGTCAGCGGTAAAAGCAGTGGCGCAGTTTGCGACAGAACATATTACCATGACATTCCTTGCGCCGGAGGGTGGAACATCATTACCATAATATATCCATAATGACTGCCCGCCGATTATCACTGGATTTGTGGGTGCATTATCCATCGTGCCTGCCGCCGCTAACTCCCCAATAGCCGATGCTGCTGCAGTCTGCTCTGATGCTGCTACATCGCCAATTATTCCATTTGAACTTGCGTCACCGGGGAACCTTCCCATCCTGTCCATATATGCCCATGTCAGCATATTCCATGTATTAACTGTGGTTGTAAACTTCTTCGCCTTTGCGCTTGTCATCAGGTCCTGTCCCTTGATCACCGCGCCCATGATGATGCCGATGATAACCAGCACAATCGCCAGTTCAATAAGTGTAAAACCTTTTTGCCTTAAATCTTTTCCCATCTCCTTCCCTCCTCTAAGAATCTCTGTCGTTGATTTCTTCTTGATTATTGTTGATCAATAATTTTTTATACTTTGATAATGTCCTTATCGGTAAAAAAAAGAGGTTACTTTAATGCGTTGGTTAGTTGTGGAAGTCAGATCGTGAAATCATCTTGAAGAGATATACTTAATGAAAAGGGAGCGGACTGTCTAAAAGCCTCTTTTAATTGCATCAGCAATCTTCACAACCCGGACCATTTCCTTAACATCATGCGCCCTGATAATATTGGCCCCGTTGAATATGCCGATGGCTGCGGCGGCAGATGTTCCCTCAAGCCTTTCCGTTACCGGGAGGCCGCCGAGTATCTTGCCGATGAATGATTTTCTGGAAGGGCCAAGGAGTATAGGTTTCGCAAAGCCTTCAAATTCCTTTAACCGCCTGATAATCTCAAGGTTATGCCCGACAGTCTTTCCAAACCCGATGCCTGGGTCAATAACGATCATGTCATCAGGAATTCCCGCATCCCCGGCAATCTCAATACATTCATGCAGGTAGTCGATTATTTCAGGGACCAGGGAATTGTAAACCGGATTTTGCTGCATGTTTTTAGGAGTGCCTTTAATATGCATGATGACGACCGGCACTTTGTGCCTGGATGCAACTTTGGCCATTTTGGGGTCAAAGCGAAGACCGCTTATGTCGTTGATAATAGAGGCCCCTGCCTTGAGAGCAGCCTCGGCTACCGTGGATTTGTAAGTGTCTACTGAAATTGGGACCCTTGCCTCTTTGGCAAGCGCTTCGATTACAGGCACAATCCGCCTTATTTCTTCCTTAACGGTAATCTTCTCCGCCCCCGGCCTTGTCGATTCTCCGCCTATATCGATTATGTCCGCCCCCTCTTCCTGCATCCTGAGGGCCTGTTTGACGGCGCTCTCAGAATTGAAAAACAGTCCCCCGTCCGAGAATGAGTCAGGGGTGACATTGAGAATGCCCATGATATAAGTCCGTTGAGAAAAGTCAAAATCGAAGTTTCTCCAGGTAAGCTTCATGCGTCCTCCGGGATATAATAAGTCTTATAAGACTTATTTGACTTATAACAAAGAGTGATTTCGAGATACGAGATTAGATTTATTCGGACTTCCGATCAGACCCTTGCTTCAGGCGTAGTACCTTCATCACCGGCCTTTGCTACCGGCCCGTTGCCGTTCATGCCCTGAATGATCGCCTCTATTTCAGCGCCGTCAAGGGTCTCCTTCTCAAGCAGCATGCCGGCAAGGGTCAGAAGAGTTTTTTTGTTATCAAGCAGGAGCTGTTTGGCATAACGGTATCTGTCAGCGACAATAGATTTTACTTCCTCATCGATTTCTTCAGCGGTCTTCTCGGAATAGTCTTTATGTCTCGAAAATTCCTTACCGAGGAATATCTGTTCTTCACGCTTGCCGAAGGTCAGTGGGCCCATCTTGTCACTCATGCCCCATTCACAGACCATTTTTCTGGCGAGGTCGGTGGCCCTCTGAAGGTCATTGCCTGCGCCTGTGGTCAAATGTCCGAGGGCGATTTCTTCCGCCGCCCTTCCCCCCATGAATACAGCCAGCATGTTCAGAATATGTTCCCTTGAATATGTGTACCTGTCGTCGATAGGAAGCTGCTGTGTTATCCCAAGGGCCATGCCACGTGGGATAATGCTGACTTTATGCAGAGGGTCGGTCCCCGGAGTCAGTTTAGCTACAAGCGCGTGGCCGGCTTCATGATAGGCGGTGTTGGTCTTTTCCTCTTCCGAGATTATCATGCTCTTGCGCTCTTTGCCCATCATGACCTTGTCTTTGGCGTCTTCAAAGTCAATCATCTCAACTTTTGTCTTTGATTTTTTTGCCGCCAGCAAGGCCGCCTCATTGATAAGGTTGGCAAGGTCAGCCCCGGAAAAACCGGGTGTTCCCCTTGCAAGGAGATCGAGATTTACATTCTCGGAAAGCGGTATCTTCTTGCTGTGGACCTTGATTATCTCCAACCTGCCCTTTACATCCGGATGGGGTACGACAACCTGCCTGTCAAACCTTCCCGGCCTCAACAACGCCGGGTCAAGGACATCAGGCCTGTTGGTTGCCGCAAGTATGATGACCCCTTCATTCTGGTCAAAGCCGTCCAGCTCTACAAGAAGCTGGTTAAGGGTCTGCTCGCGTTCGTCATGACCGCCCCCAAGCCCTGCTCCCCTGTGCCGGCCCACGGCGTCTATTTCATCTATAAATATTATGCAGGGGGAGCTTTTCTTTGCCTGTTCAAACAGGTCCCTCACCCTTGAGGCCCCTACCCCTACAAACATCTCCACAAAATCAGATCCGCTGATGGAAAAAAACGGAACGCCGGCCTCACCCGCAATTGCCTTTGCAAGCAGGGTCTTGCCCGCGCCCGGAGGCCCGACAAGCAATACGCCTTTGGGGATCTTTCCACCCAGTTTCTGGAACTTCTGGGGGTCCTTCAAAAACTCGATGATTTCCTGTACTTCCTCTTTGGCCTCCTCAATTCCGGCAACATCGGAAAAGGTTATCTTTATCCCTTTTTCCGAGACCAGCTTGGCCTTGCTCCTTCCGAAGGACAGGGCCTTGTTGCCGCCTGTCTGCATCTGCCTCATAAAAAATACCCACAGCAGCACTAGCAGGATTATGGGCCCGAAATTAAAGAGCACGTTCATGTACCACGGGGTATGGTCCGGCTTGGCGGTTATCTTTATATTCTTGGCCTGAAGCTCCTTTACCAAGTCCGGATAGTCAGGAGAGTAAGACTTAAATTTTACGCCGCTCTTGAACGTCCCGATTATCTGGTTCTCAGGTTTTGTTATTGTTACATCGGAGACTTCGTCCTGCTGGACCTTGAGCATAAAGTCCGAAAAACCTATCTCTTCATTCGGCTTTGATGTCTCAAGAAGGTTAAAAACCAGGATCATCATCAACCCGAACAAGACCCATATAATAATACTTTTATACAATACCGTTTCCTCCTGAACCTAAGATTAACATATTTCCTTTTGTCTTGCCAATGCTCCGGCATCTCAGTTGCATAAAATTTTCAATAAACGGGAAAGAGGTTGCCGGTCGTGGGGGCATAGCGCGCCATACCCTGCCCTTTCATCCCGATATCCCATCGCGCTTTTATTGCAACATCAGGTCTACTTGCTTAAAACTATCAACAGAAATCCCGCAAACATTATAATGCCTCCCACCGCCTTCTCGGTGATCTTTTCCTCCCTAAACAGCAAATGGCCGTACATGATGCTGAAGAGAAGGCTCGTCCTCTTTACGGAAATCATATATGCAACATTGGTCATGCTCATCGCGAGCATATGGAACAATATCATCAGGGAATAGGTAACGCCTATGGCCGCAAGCGGGCCGATGTCCTTCCGGGTGATCGTGAGCCTGCCTTTGTTTTTAATCATGGCAATCGGCGTAAACAGGAGCGTCAGCAGGATGAAATAAAAACTGCCGAAAAAGAAAGGGGATGAGTTCGTTATCCCCATCTTTCCGAGTGATGAGGTAACGCTGTAAATAAGGGCCACCCCTATCATCATCATGGACCCCTTTTCCCTGAATACCGCTTTCACCGGCCCCAGAAGAGACTGTCTCGCTTTATGAATATTTAATGTATAGCTGCCCGAGGCAATGAGTAATATCCCTATTCCACCGCTGACAGAAACCTTTTCTCCAAGAATGAAGTAAGACACCAGGATCAAAAAAAGCGGGAATTTCAATAAACATCAAACTTGCGACAAGAACAGGAAGGGAAAACAACAACCTGGCCCAGGCAACAAAATACTCGTCACGGGAAGAAAGCGCCCGTTTAGTCAAGGCGTCGCTGGTTGCCAGCAGGACCGCTGTCAGTAGCGCATAAATGGTCCACAATAGAGGGCTCCTGAACAACTAAAAAAAGGACAATATCAAAGTTATGAAGAATTATAAATTATATCGTAATTTTTTCATAATCCCCTTTCAACCCAGCCTTAATGCTGATTATATCCGCAGGCCCCCCTTGCCGGGCGGATGCGCCTAAATGTAACTATAAGAGCACATTACAATTTATCACTTGACACGGGCCCCTTATGATGATATCTAACCTGTATGAAGTAAGGGGTTGCCGGCTTTTAAGGGCAAGGGGGAATATGAGAAAAAATAAGTCATATATTTATCTGTTTTCAATATTCACTGCCATATCACTGTCCCTCCTGCTCGTTAACTACGCCTGCCAGAAAAAGGAAAAAATATATGTTATAGGTTATATAAATCCCAACCCTGAAGAGGAAGAAGGCGCTCAGGGATTTCTGCGCAACATGCCGAGGTTCGGGTTTACCGAAGGGAAAAACGTGACTTATATCAAGTCCGAGACCAAAGACACAAAAGCCATTGAAAAGGCCCTTAATGACATGACAGCGAAACATGCAGACCTTATATTCGCCATGTCGACACCAGCGGCAAAGTTAGCATTACATGCCGCTGAAGGAACGAACATTCCCGTTGTGTTCATCATGTATAACGCGGTCGGCACAGGTGTCGTAAAAAGCCTCGTCCGTCCCGGCGGCAACATCACCGGGGTCCAGTTGCGCGGCAGCACCCCGAAGTCCCTGGAATTCCTGTTAGCGGTCGTGCCTGATGCGAAACATATATTTGTCCCCATTAAATTCGACACAGGCGCCGCGAAGCAGAGCCTTGATGACCTAAAGCAGGGCTCCGCGAAATGCGGCTTAAAGGTCACGGTATCGGAAGTCGCCACAGTTGATGACCTGCGCGCAGCCATGTCGTCCATGCCCGGGGACGTGGATGCGATCTTCATGCTCCATTCATGGCTTGTCGGCTCTAACATGAACATAGTCATAGACAACGCAATAAAGCGGAAGGTCCCCGTATTTTCGGCAGGTCATGTGGATTTTAAAAACGGGGTGGTCCTTTCCTATGCTCCTCTGGACGACCGGTCCGGACTGCAGGCCGCCCGCCTGGCCCGGGCCATTCTCCGGGACGGGAATCCCCCGTCGGACCTGCCGGTTGAAACAGCCGACTTTTTTCTTGGAATAAATTTAAAAACAGCGGAGGCAGTGGGGCTTAAAATCCCGAACAGTATTTTACAGCAGGCGGATTTTATTATACGGGAATAAAAACGTCATGCAGGATTATTAAAAACAACCCGCAGAGGGGCGTATTGCAATACGCCCCTGCAGATTCCGGACCAGGCCCGGAATGACAAAAACGCGAAGATATGTCAGCAAAAAACAGCATAAGAAAACTATTGATCATATCTCTGATCATCCTGTCGATCACCCCTGTATTTCTGCTCAGCGGCATACTTTCATGGCAAAGCTATTTCGTCCAGAAAATACAAGTGGAAGACATTCAGAAAAAACAGTCCCTGCTGGCCCTGGACAAGATCAGCGCTTATATCCATGAGCAGGACATAGCATTAGGCGCCGCGGCAAAGACCTATGACCTGATTGAAATGGACCGCAAAGAACAATATCGGACGCTTGCCAAACTGCTGTCCGTGCCCGGAGACCACCGGCACAGAGATATATACAGCAGCATAGCCCTGCTCGACAGTAAGGGTAAAGAACTGGCAATGGTGTCGAGGTCCCTGTTTTTGACGGACGCCGATCTCGGAGAGCGTTCAAAGTCCGATGAATTTGCAATCCCTTTTAAAAGTGGGGAGACTTACTACAGTCCGGTCTATTTCGATGAACAGACAGGCGAGCCTTTTTTAAAGATAAGTAAGCCGATAACCGACCTGCGCACAACACAGGTCAAGGGCATGCTGGTCGCCGAGATAAGAATGAATTATATGTGGGACGTCATAGCCGACATTCATGTGGGCAAATCAGGCTCCGCTTACATGCTGGACCGGAACGGGAGGGTCATCGCCCATCCAAACCCCTCGATTGTCCTGAGAGGCACATTTTTTAAAGCGCCTGAACAGCCCGGCATCACTACCGGCATAAGCGGGACCAAAGTCGTCCTGGACGCCGAAAAGATACAATTGGGGGACCAGCTTTTTTACATTGTCACTGAATTGCCTGTTAAAGAGGCGCTGAAGTACACTTATCAGTCTTTGACCACGACCATCATTTTATTGATACTTACGTTATCATGTGCGATCGTCCTGGGGTATGTTCTTGTCCGTAAAATCGTCCGGCCTATTGAATCGCTTGCAGGGACGGCGCACGCTATCAGCCAGGGTGATTTTGCCCAAAAGGCGAGGCGTTTCAGGAATGACGAGACAGGCACATTATCAGACACGTTCAATGCTATGACCTCGAAGCTTGTGGAGACAATAAATACACTGGAGCGCCAGATGACGGAACTGAAACAGGCCGAGGAAATGATAACCGGGCAGAACGAAATGCTCAACAACATCCTCAATTCGCTGACGCATCCATTTTATGTCATCAACGCCGATGACTATAAAATAATCATGGCCAACTCCGCCGCGGAGTTCGGCGCCCTGACAGGAACAGCAACATGTTACGCCCTCACACACCGGAGCGAAAAGCCCTGTGAAGATATAGAACATCCGTGCGTGATCAAGCAGATCAGGGAGACCGGAAAGCCCGCAATCGTCGAGCACATCCATTATGACAAAGAGGGGAAAATGGTGATCGCCGAGGTCCACGGTTATCCTGTTTTTGACAAGACCGGGAATATTTCCCAGGTGATCGAGTATACAATCGATATTACCACCCGCAAAAAGATCGAAGAGCAGATAAAGGCCTCGCTGGAAGAAAAGGTCCTCCTTTTGAGAGAAATTCACCACAGGGTCAAGAACAATATGCAGATAATATCCAGTATCCTGAACCTCCAGTCAGGATACATCAAAGACACCCGCACGCTCGCTGTCCTGAGGGAAAGCAAAAACCGTATAGACGTGATGGCGCTCATCCACGAAAAGCTGTATCAGTCAAAAAGCCTTGCGAGAATCAATTTCCAGGAATACATCGATGAGCTGGTAACAAGCCTGCTAATTTCTTACGGCGCAAATACTAATTTAATCAGGTCCGAGATACATGCCGAGGGGATTTCGTTTGAGATAAATACGGCAATCCCCTGCGGGTTGATTATAAATGAACTGGTCTCCAACAGCCTTAAACACGCCTTCCCTGACGGAAGAGGAAATATCAATATATTTTTAGAAGCCGCCGGGGACGGCAGGTACACTCTTACGATCAGGGACGACGGCGTCGGCCTGCCCGCAGGCCTTGATTACCAGAAGAGCGTCACACTCGGACTAAAACTGGTCAATGCCCTGACGGGACAACTGGACGGCTCTATTGAACTTGACAGGGAAATGGGAACGACTTTCAGGATTACGTTCCGTGAAATGAGGCACAAAACAACAGTTTAAATTTAATGAAAGTGGAGAGACTAAGGGAGGTACAATGAACATGGACGGCAAAAAAATTCTTGTGGTGGAAGACGAGAGCGTCGTTGCAATGCACATAGAAGAAAGCCTCAGGAAATTGGGATATGCCGTTTGCGGTGTCGTCGCATCAGGCGAAGCGGCTGTAAAAAAGACGGAAGAGACCATCCCTGACCTGATACTGATGGATATCGTGTTAAAAGGGGAGATGGACGGGATAGAGGCCGCCGGGCAGATACGGGAGAAATTCAATACGCCTGTAATTTATCTTACCGCTTACGCCGATGATAATATCCTGAGCAGGGCAAAGCTGACCGAGCCTTTAGGTTATATAGTCAAACCCTTCAATGAAAGGGAATTGAAGTCAGCCATAGAGATCGCGATGTACAAGCATGAGATGGAGACCAAGCTGAAAAAAATGGAACGCTGGCTCTCCATAACATTAAGAAGCATAGGCGACGGTGTAATCGCCACGGACAAGGACATGCATATATCCTTCATGAATAAAATAGCCGAGGAAATGACCGGCTGGAAGAGTGAAGATGCCGTCGGCAAGAACCTGGTGGAGATATTCAATATCAGGAACGGCAAACTGGAAAACACTGAAGCCGTCGAAAAGCTCCTGCTTGACAAGGTATTAAAACAAGGCGTCATCCTGAATCTGATTAATGACAACCTGCTTATTACCAAAGACCGGAAGGAAATACCCATCGAGGACAGCGTCGCACCCATAAAAGATGACGAGCATAATATCCCCGGTATTGTTATAGCCTTCCGCGACGTCACCGAGCGCAAGCAACTGGAGGAAACCGTAAAATTTCAGGCGTGTCATGATTATCTTACTGAGCTGCCGAACAAGACCTTGTTTACCGAGCATCTCAATATCGAACTGTCAAAGGCGCAGCGCGATAATAAAAAACTGGCTGTGCTGTTTCTGGACATTGACCGCTTCAAGACCATAAATGAAAGCCTGGGACATTCGATCGGCGACAAACTTCTTAAACAGGTTTCGGCCAGTCTTATGACCTGCGTCGGCGAAACCGGCTCTGTGGCCCGCGTGGGCGGCGACGAATTCGGCATACTGCTGTCGGACATAAGACATCCGGTGGACGCGGTTGTTGGTGCTGATAAAATAATAGAGACCTTCAAAACGCCCTATGTAATCGACGGACATGAACTGAACGTTTCAACCAGCATAGGAATAAGCATTTATCCGGACGACGGCAATAATTTTGAGGACCTGATGAAAAACGCGGACATAGCCATGGACCAGGCAAAAGAAAAGGGGAGGAACAATTACCAGTTCTTTAACCCGGCGGTGAACGTCAGGACCCTCGAACGCATAACCCTGGAGAACAGGATGCGCCAGGCCGTTGAACGAAGTGAATTGGTAGTTTATTATCAGGCGCAGGTGGACATTGCCACCCGGAGAATAATCGGCGCAGAGGCGCTCGTGCGATGGCTGCACCCGGAGATGGGACTGCTCAATCCGGTGCAATTTCTCTCCCTGGCCGAGGAAACCGGGTATATCAGAACCGTCGATACCTGGGTGCTTCGCGCCGCGTGCGAGCAAAACAAGGCATGGCAGAATGCGGGCCTGCCACCTATATGTATGGCTGTTAATCTCTCAGCTCAGCAGTTTCAGCTTCCCGACCTCCCGGACACCGTAACAAGGGTGTTAAAAGAGACCGGGCTCGGTCCTCAATATCTTGATCTTGAGATCACCGAGAACGTGGCCATGAAAAATTTTGAATTTTCCGTCCCTAATATTAAACGGTTGAACAAACTGGGGATCAGATTTTCCATTGATGACTTCGGCACCGGATACTCGTCCCTGAGTTATCTTAAGAATTTTCATATTCAAAAACTGAAGATCGATAAATCATTTGTTCAGGACATCACAACCGATTCCGACAGTAAAGCAATTATCAGCGCGATCATCGCAATGGGGCACAATTTAAAACTGAAGGTAATTGCCGAGGGCGTGGAAACCGAAGAACAGAGCGAGTTCCTGCGCTCTATGAATTGCGATGAGATCCAGGGTTATCTGTTCAGCAAGCCCCTTCCCGCTGATGAATTCAGACAACTTTTGATAGATAAGAAGTGGGAAGTTAGTTTTCGATCCCGTAATCTTTTATCTTCGTAAGGAGGGTCTTATAGCTGACTTTTAGTGTCTCAGCCGCGCGGCTCTTGTTGCCATGCGTGCTTTCGAGGGCCTTTTTGATCCTGAGGGTTTCGGCTGCTTTGAGAGCGGTATGTGCGGCCTCTTCGAGCGTTCCTTCCATAGGGATGTTCATCAGCATTGATTCCGGTGAAGAGGAGGGGGCCAGCCTAAGATGTTCCGGCGTGATCGTGTCCCCTTCGCATAAGATCATCGCGCGCTCGATGACATTTTCAAGTTCCCTCACATTGCCTTTCCAGTGATAGCTTTTCAGGGTGTCCATTGCTGCCTGGTTTACAAGTTTACGCGGAGTGTTCATCTCAGCGGAGCATGCCGCGATGAAATGCTCGGCCAATACCGGGATATCGTCCTTCCTCTCCCGAAGGGGTGGGACCGTAATCGGAAACACGCTTAATCTGTAAAAGAGGTCCTCCCTGAATGAATGCTCCGCCACCGCCGCCTCAAGGTCACGGTTACTTGCGGCAATGATCCTGATATCGACCTTGATCGGGTTGGAGCCGCCTACCCTGTCTATCTCCCCCTCCTGCAGAGCCCTGAGGACCTTGGCCTGCAGTCTCAGGTCCATCTCTCCGATCTCGTCAAGAAACACCGTGCCCCGGTCCGCAAGCTCAAGCTTGCCGGGCTTCTTTTCAACCGCGCCGGTGAAGGCCCCCTTTTCATGACCGAACAACTCGGACTCAAGGAGTTCCTTCGGAATGGCAGCGCAGTTTATTGTTACAAAGGGACTCTCTCTCCTCGGGCTTAAATCATGTATCGCCCTTGCAAAGAGCTCCTTGCCCGTGCCGGACTCACCTAAAAGCAAGACAGTTGTCTTTGTCGAAGACACCTTCCGGATATTCTCCGCGACCTCTATCATCTTAGCGCTTTTGCCGATGATATCAGGTATGCCGGCGCGATGGGATAATGCATCTTTCAGCAGTATGTTTTCAGTAACTAGCCTCCGGTTCCTGAGCGCCCGATCTATAAGTAATTGCAGATAGTCAGTGTCCAGGGGTTTGGTTATAAAATCATATGCGCCCAGCTTCATGGCGTTTACAGCGGTCTCAACAGACCCGAAGGCCGTCATGACTATCACAGGTATCAGAGGGTTCTCCTCTTTGGAGGCCTTCAGGACTTCTATTCCGTCTTTCTTCGGCAGTTTCAGGTCGGTAAGCACCAGATCAACCTTACTGTCCCTGACCCTCTTTGTCCCGTCGCCGCCGTCTTTTGCGATTATGACCTCATAACCCGCCAGCTCCAGGGTCTCCCTAAGCATCTGCGCCATCGACTCTTTGTCTTCTACGATAAGGATTCGTTCCATTTGAATATTTTAATATGATCTATGGCTGTAGGGGCATGGCGCGCCATGCCCCTACGTGATGTTCGTACATTAAGACAGCTTCTTCTTCAGCAGCTCATTCACGATCTTAGGATTGGCCTTGCCCTTTGTCAGCTTCATGATCTGTCCGACGAAAAAGCCCATCAGCTTTGCGTCTCCAGCCCTGAAACGTTCAACTTCCTGAGGACTCTTGCTTAACACCTCATCCACTATCGCTTCTATACCGGTTTCATCGCTCATC
>JACRQA010000215.1 GCA_016222915.1 Nitrospirota bacterium
CTTTTGATTTTTGTTATTTGCCGTAACAAAATATTTTATAGGAGGCGCGCCCTTTTTTTACCCTACTTTAAATTTCACACAATAGAGGTTACTCTATCCTAACTTTCATCAGTGCTAAACGAATAGGTATGACTGCAATATGTATAGTCATAAACCTCTTTGATAACCGGATACCATATCAGCCATCACATATAATCGAAAGGGTACGGATTGAATTCTCTTTATTGACACAACAAGTTTCTGAATGATACCCTAATATCTGTTTTAAGGCCGCTCGTTGAATACAGTAAAAATTTTCCCGTTTTTTAATTTTAGGGACAACTATAATGAAGAAGAAAAATTTATTCATCGGCTTAGCATTAATTTTAACAGGCATATGGTTTTATTCTGCATTATCTACTTTCGAGGTTGATGATACTTCTTTTCCAAGCAAGTTAATCATTAAGGAAGGGACTGTCAGGGCATCGGATGAAGTAGCTGAGGTCCTTGCAAAAGAACTTGGGTTTGACCTTGAGGGCGCTTATAAGACCGGTTATTCACCGACTGACGTCTTAGATTACCTGATGCAGCAGCCGCATAAATTCCCGGTCACTTTTTACGAAGGCAAATTTTATGAGGGAAGGAAAACGGTCCCGTATTTGGTCCCTCTTTCAATTTGCGTCCTGATAATTTTTATAGGACTTGTGATGGTCCTTCTCGGTATGAAATCCAAAAAGACCGGTTAGATTGCGCTTCTTTCTCTGCTTTATGATTATTTATCCCCAGGCAAAGCATCGCCGCCCTCATTCCAAAAGATGTTATAATTACGCCTATGAATATTATCGAAGCGAGTGCACTTTCAAAAAAATACGGCGAGCTGACAGCTGTCAATAATATAGACTTCTCCATATCCCAGGGTGAATGCTTCGGTTTTCTGGGACCTAACGGAGCGGGTAAAACCACCGTCATGGGAATAATATATTGCTTTATGCCGCCCTCTTCGGGTGAGGTGAAAGTGTTCGGTCTGAATGTGCGGGAGCATCCGGGAGAGATAAAAGCGCGGTTAGGGGTAATGCCACAGGACAACAACCTTGATCCGGACCTTTCAGTAATTGAGAACCTTATAGTGTACGCGCGATATTTTGATATTCCGAAAAGCGAGGCCACCCGGCGGGCACTTGAACTCCTGGACTTTACGGAGCTGAGAGAAAAATCCGGGGTAAACATCAGAGACCTTTCAGGCGGCATGAAGCGCAGGCTGCTCCTGGCAAGGGCGCTTATTAATAATCCGGAGCTGCTGATACTTGATGAGCCTACCACCGGCCTGGACCCTCACAGCAGACACTCCGTGTGGGACCAGTTGAACCTGTTAAAATCCAAAGGCATGACTTTGATGCTTACCACACACTATATGGAAGAAGCCGAGAAACTCTGCGACAGAGTGGCGATTATGGATTCAGGCAAGATTATAACTATAGATACTCCGGATCATCTCATGAGCCGGCACAACGGAAACCTCGAAGACGTATATCTGACGCTGACCGGAAAGAGTCTCGAAGGATGAAGCAATTTAAAATCAAGAAGGCATTCAGGGTCTGGCAGAGACATCTAAAGGTCTACACCAAGCTCTATAAATCGAGTATAGTTTTTAATTTCATTGAGCCTATCCTTTATCTTGTCGCCCTCGGCTTCGGGCTCGGGGCTTTTGTTAAAGAGGTAAACGGCGTGCCTTACATGGAATTCATAGCGCCCGGACTGATCGCCTCATCTTCAATGTTCGCCACCGCGTCCGAGTGTACATACGGCACATATATCAGAATGACATACCAGAAGACCTTCGACGCCATACTTTCAACGCCTGTTAATTTAGATGACCTTGTGGCAGGAGAAATGCTCTGGGGGGCGACGAAGAGTATTTTTTACGGCACTGCCATAACTATAGTGTTATCAATATTCGGTCTTATCGGTTCTCCGATGATAATCCTTGCAGTGCCTGTGCTCTTTATCAGCGGACTTATATTTGCCGAGACGTCGTTAATTGCCGCCGCAGTAGTGCCTGGCATAGATTCGTTCAGTTATTTTTTCACACTGCTCCTGACGCCCAGTTTTCTTTTTTCCGGTATATTCTTCCCACTTGACACGCTCCCCCCTTTAGTCACCAGGATCGCTTTTTTCACACCCCTGTATCACCTCGTAAACATCTGCCGTTCATTTGCCGCCGGGGCAATAGGACCGGTGCTCTGGGACATCGTATGGATTCTTGTTGTAGCAATAATACTCCTGCCCTACCCTTTCAGATTCATGCGTAAACGAATCATCAAATAAAGCGCCTCTTCGCACAAAAAAACACCCGGAGAGGTTTTCATCCCCGGGTGTTCAATGGACCGATGTAGTGTCTTTCTATTTAATGACGATTGCGGATATCACCGCAACAACCCTGCGGTTTCTGTCCCTTCCTTCCTTTGTGCTGTTATCTGCTACAGGTCTGGTCTGGCCGTAACCGACAGCCTTCATGCGGGAAGGGTCAATGCCTTTATTGATTAAATGCTGCATAACGCTTTCAGCCCTTTTCTTCGAGAGCTTGAGGTTATATTGGTCCGACCCGACATTGTCAGTGTGCCCTTCTATTTCCGCGGTTGTCCCGGGATATGCCATGAGAAAGTCGGATACTTTCTGAATTTGTTCATCAAATGTATTTTTGACAACAGCGCTGTTTGTCTCAAATTCGACATTCAGCTCGATTGAAACTTTTTCCTTGATCGGAACAGGACATCCGTTTGTATCTACCTGGATGTCTTTAGGTGTATCAGGGCATTTATCAAGATAATCAAATACCCCGTCACGGTCGCTGTCTAACGGACAGCCCGATGTATCGACAAGCGCCCCTGAAGGAGTATCCGGGCACTTATCCATATTGTCATAGACTCCGTCTCCGTCGCTGTCTTTAGGACATCCGTTATTGTCAACTAGTGTTCCCATCGGTGTATCGGGACATTTGTCTTTTGAGTCATAAACACCATCACCATCACCGTCCAACGGACAACCGTCACCATCCACCATTATACCTGCGGGAGTGCCGGGACATTTATCCAGATAATCATATACTCCGTCTCTGTCAATGTCTAACGGGCAGCCTCTGCTGTCTACAGAAACACCCATGGATGTGCCGGGACATTTGTCCAGATCATCAATTACTCCGTCTCCATCGCTGTCAAGCGGAGCAGGAGCTGCTGTCTGAATCAGCGTAAGCGCAGGTGGAGGCGCAACATCCTTATCTTTTCCACCTATTAAATATGTCAGGCCGAACGTATAAATAAGATTATTGTAGACAGCATCTTCAACGTCAATTATGTGCCGGATTTCCCCGCGGGCAGCTAATGATTTTGTAATAAAATATTTAATTCCCCCGCCGTAATTCGCTGCCATCTCCGTGCCGGTATTTCCAGGGTTTTTATTAATATGAATTGCACCGGCGCCGATACTAAGGTAAGGCACGAGGTCTTCATTTGCATCTAACTTAAAATGATATAAGCCGTCAAGCCGACAGACCGATGCCTCGACATCCGGATTCTTGTCCGGTGCTTTTGAGTCAGTATCGACCCAGTCGAAAACACCTTCAACACCCAGTCTTTCAGTAAGATTAACGCCGATCCCCGTTCCATAAACAGGGGCGCTGTTGATCCCCTGATTGCCTTCAAAAATATACCCTCCCAGGTGAGGACTAAGAGTTATGGAGCCGAGCCTGTTTTCGGCAAATGAATTCCCTGAAATAATTACCAGAGAAAAAACAAATAAGAGTGGGATGTAATAAGTTCTCCTTTTCATTATGCATCCTCCTTTTGTTTTAGATTAATATCCGGCTGATATTCTGGTCCTCGGTGTGGATTTAAATTTAAGCGCCGCAAAATAAAAGTTACTTGTCTCTCCCTTATCCAATTATCACAATAAAAACCACATGTCAAATAAATATTTTTTCACTGTGATAATAGAGCTCACATCATCTGAAAGATAAGTTATGCATTATTGAATCAAAAGAATTCCTCGAAGCTCGCGGGGTAGTTTATTACAAAGAAGTTGAAGGCAGGAAGTTTGATTCGATATTTAAATACAACAGCCCAGCAAAATATCCTCTACAGCCTTAACATCCGCAGTCACCCTTAAAGGCTGTTTGGACAATTTCAGCGCATTGTCCGGATCTTTCAGGCCATTGCCGGTGAGAGTACATACTATCGTCGCGTCTTTAGGAAAATAATTTTCCTTTGATAACTTTATTACTCCCGCAAGGGACGCCGCAGACGCGGGCTCGCAAAATATACCTTCCCTCGATGCTATAAATTTATAGGCCTCAAGTATTTCATCATCAGTAACGGAATCTATTGTTCCACCGGATTCATCTCTGGCTTCGACCGCGCCTTTCCAGCTTGCGGGGTTGCCGATCCTTATTGCGGTGGCCACTGTTTCAGGCTTTTCTACAGGCCTGCCAAGCACGATTGGAGCTGCTCCCGCGGCCTGAAAGCCGAGCATTTTGGGGAGTGAGTTGATTTTACCGGCGTCATGATATTCTTTATACCCTTTCCAGTAAGCTGTTATATTACCGGCATTCCCAACAGGCAATGCATGATAAAGGGGAGCATGACCGAGATGATCGCAGATTTCAAAGGCCGCTGTCTTCTGGCCTTCGATTCTATAGGGGTTCAAAGAGTTTACCAGGGCGATGGGATGTCTGGACACAATTTCTTTTACAATGCTTAATGCCTGATCAAAATTTCCGTCAACCTGCAAGACCATCGCACCGTGTATCATGGCCTGCGCAAGCTTGCCCATAGCTATTTGGCCTTCAGGAATCAGCACCACCGTTGAGACACCAGCCTTTGCAGCATATGCGGCTGCCGAGGCGGATGTATTTCCTGTCGATGCGCAGATTACAGCCTTTGAGCCTGCCTCTACGGCCTTGGTAATGGCAAGGGTCATCCCACGGTCCTTGAATGAGCCGCTTGGGTTTGAGCCTTCATATTTAAAGTAAAGCGTTATCCCTGGCTGGATTACTTCTTCTATGTGGGAGGCCTTTATTAAAGGGGTGTTTCCTTCGTTAAGGGTAATAACAGGGGTCTTGTCCGATACCGGAAGAAAATGTCTGTATTGCTCAATCAGTCCATGCCAGGCTCCCATAATTATTCGAGAATGTCACCCTCCACCAGCTCCACCTCGATGCCTTGCTGCTTAAGGGTCTCTATCCCGATGTTAATGTTATTCTCCTCACCTTCAAGCTCAAGCACCATCTCTCCAACTGTCTCAATAACACGCGCCCTTCTGATGTTGGGTATGATGTCGTACTTTTTGGCCATTGTGAAAATAACCGGTTCCTTTATGAGATGCTGTGGAAAGGTTAATTTGACCCTGGTTTTCATCTTTCCCCCCTCAAGTTGTTCATTGGCTTGCATTTCATAATCCTCGTAATGTTTTCATCCGCCCGCAATTACTTAAACTCCGCCTGCAATTGCAGGGACTATAGAAACTTCATCGCCGTCCTTGACTTCAGTTTCCTCATTCTTGCTGAATCTTACATCTTCTTCATTTACGTAAATATTTACAAATCTTCTAAGCTTGCCGCCCTCGGATATCCTCTCCGCAAGCCCCGGATATTTCTTGTCCAGACCGTTAATGAGCGAAATGATTGTTCCTGGTTCACCTTCAACTTCTTCCTTCCCCTGGGTCAGCCTTTGAAGGGGCACCGGGATCTTTACTGATACTGGCATTTACATTCCTCCTTTAAGAATTTAGGGAATAAGAAGCAAAATGCATTCTCTTTACTTCTCACTTTAACTTCTCACGTATATTATTTACTATTAATCTTTTCCAGCGCTTCTTCAAATGATTTCAGATTGGGATTGATATGATACGGTTCACCTGTGTGTCCTACAACTGCTTCCTTTGTCTTCAGACCGTTACCTGTTATGCACAGCACAGTCAGAGCTTCCTTATCGATATGACCGCTTTCTATAAGCTTCATAGCAGAAGCAAGTGTCACCCCGCCTGCTGTCTCGCCGAAAATTCCTTCTGTCCTTGCGAGAAGTTTTATTGCTTCTATTATTTCCTTGTCCGAAACATCTGCACCATACCCTCCGCTTTCTTTTACAACCTGCGTAGCATAATACCCGTCTGCCGGGTTGCCGATAGCGAGTGATTTTGCGATTGTATTGGGCTTCACTGGCTTTATTACATCAACGCCCGCTTTTATCGCGGCAGATATCGGGGAACAACCGGTCGCTTGGGCCGCAAAAACTTTTGTATTCACATCTGTTATCAGGCCGACCTCTTTCATCTCTTTAAAACTCTTCCATATCTTTGTCAGCAATGATCCA
>JACRQA010000025.1 GCA_016222915.1 Nitrospirota bacterium
TGTGAGGACTACGGGCAGGTTGCGGTCTATAAGGGGAGCATAACTACATGTTCCCATTCCTTTGAGCTCGATGATCACCACATATTTATGACCGGCAAACCTGTGCCTGTATGCGGCAATACGGCGTCGATGCTGCAGGAGACACGCCTGGCAAGGCATTTTAAGGTAACAGGTGACAGGTCTGTTCACTATGGGCCATTTGGCTGTGCGCCTGCCTTTACGAAACCTGAGAGTGAAGGGAAGAGCGGCGGCGCATGCTGTTGAACCGGCGCTGTTACGGAACTCCGTGCCCGTCACCGTCAAGGGAATTCCTGGTCATGATCTGCATGATATTGATTTTTGCTGCGGCCCCATTTCCTCTGAGCGCCGGGAATGCCGAGGTATTTTTCCGGGATGACTTTAACACTCTTGAAAACTGGAGGCCGATGCAATTTCCAAAGATAAAGGAGCATTCAAAATATTCCATTGAAGCAGATGGCGAGGCGAACTACCTTAAAGCAGAAAGCAGCGCCTCCGCGTCCGGGATAATTCTTAAAAAGGAATTCAATGTCCTTGAGTATCCGAAAGTCAGGTGGAAGTGGAAGGTCAGCAATGTTTACAGGAAAGGGGATGAGGAAAAAAAGTCCGGCGACGATTACCCGCTTCGAGTGTATATTGCTTTTAAATATGATCCTGCCACGGCTTCAATCGGCAGGAGGCTCAAATATGGTCTTATTAAATCCATATACGGTGAATATCCTCCGCACAGCGGGCTGAATTATATCTGGGCCAACAGGGAACATAAGGACAGATTCATTGTTAATCCCTATGCGTCGGAAGTAATGATGGTGGTCCTTCAGGCAGGGGAGGAGAACACGGGCAAGTGGGTCGAACAGGAAATAAATATTATTGAAGATTATCGAAGCGCCTTTGGCGAAGTCCCTCCCGTGACAGGTAGCATCGCAATAATGAACGACTCTGATGATACGAAAGAAAGCTCTGTTTCATATATCGATTATATGGAAGTGTATCGATAGAAGAAATTACAAATTTCAAATTCCAAATAACAAATAAATTACAAATCCCAATTTCTAAAAGAGCCGGGCAAGCCTTTCACGCATTTTGGCATTTGATTATTGGTATTTATTTGATATCCGGATTTTTTTATTTGTTTGGCCTATCAGATACGTATATTCAGGCTATTAAATGCCTTCAGTAATTGTTCATGATTCATATAATGTATCCCAACAATACCGAGTGCCGACGCCGCATCGGCGTATCCCTTGATGTCGTCTATATAGACGCATTCTTCAGGATCCAACTTTAATTTGCCGAGCGCGTCCATATATATTTTTCTGCCCGGCTTCATTTCTTTGACGACAAATGATAAGGTGACAGTATCGAAATTCCTGATCTCATGTTCGAAGTCCCATTCATTGGTGTTTGAAAGCAGGGCCAGTTTATAATTGTTGCACTTAAGCTGCTTAATCAGACCGGCTGTTTCACGGATAGGGGTGAAGATGTCCGTGAAGGCAGTTATAAAGTCTGCCCGTATTATTTTCAGACCGCACAACTCTGATATTTTGTGATAGAATTCATCGGATGTTATCAGCCCCGTTTCGTATTGAACAGGGAGGCCTGAGTCCTCATAAATCAGCTTGTGCAGTTCAGTGACGGACTTATCGCAGAATCCGGATATACTTGCCAGGAACTTGTTGTTATCGACCCTGGATATTACATTGCCGTAATCAAATATTATCGCCCTGATCATAATATCAATAATACCTGAGCGGCCGGTAAATATTAACGGCAGGATTGTTTTTTATCACGTTCTCAAGTAATCTATTCATCATAACTGAATACCGCGCTCTCATTTCCCTTATGGTTCCGATTCTTCATCAGTTCGTGGCAGCTCAGGACAATGAAATGGTAATGACCGGCGAGCATCCGGCTTGTTGCTTATATTTTATAACTTGCAGCTAATTTCTAAAGCTTCGAAACCGGGACACCCATGCATAGTACCACCGGACAGAAACAGCCTGAGGAGCAGAATGCCTTCCGGAATCTGCGCGACCTGTCAGGACCTGCGAGCAGAAGTTTTGCCGATCCTCTTTATGTCCTGGGCCTGATAACGGTATCCATATTTGCGGCTGAGACAATCGTTGAGGTGTTTGCTGAAAATGGAACAAATTTGCCGGAAGCATTACTCAATGCCTTGCTCCTGCTGGTCATTGTATTCCCCGCCCTTTATGTGTTTATACTGAAGCCGATGCGCGCGTACATAGCCGAATATGACAACACCTTGAATGTGCTGAGTGAGTCTGAGGAAAAATTCAGGAACCTCGCGGAAAAATCTCCTAACATGATTTTTATAAATCAGAAGGGAAGGGTGGTTTACGCAAATCAGATATGCGAAGAAATCACAGGGTATACTGTAGAGCGGCTTTGTTCCCCTGATTTTAATTTCCTGGCCCTCATAGCGCCGGAGGACATTGAAACGGTCAAAGAAAATCTGAGAAGGCACATGAACGGGGAAGAGGTCCCTGTTTACGATTACGGTCTGATTACAAGAGACGGGACAAGAATTGAGTCTATGATTGCAACTAAACTGATCCGTTACCGGGGAGGACCGGCGGTCCTCGGAATAGTCACCGACATAACCGCTCGCAAGAGGGCTGAAGAGGCTTACCTGGAAAGGGATGAGGAGCTCAGGGCCATCATTGAATCATCTACTGACGGCATCCTTGTCGTGGACAGTCCGGGTCGTGTAATACACACCAACCGTAAGTTTGCCGAAATGTGGCGCATACCCGATGAGCTTATCATGACCGGCAGTGATGAGAAGCTGCTTAATCATGTCCTGGACCAGCTTGAGGACCCCGATGGCTTCATCTCAAAAGTCAGTAAGCTGTATGAGTCGGCTGAGTCCGGCTTTGACATACTCTTTTTTAAGGATGGGAGGGTCTTTGAACGATATTCGAACCCGTTAATGCTTAAAGGAGAGGTGTCAGGGCGTGTATGGGCCTTCCGCGATATTTCCGAGCGCGTAAAGGTGGAAGAGGCGCTGATTAAGGCCAACGTGGAGATTGAGTCCTGGAACAGGGAATTGGAAATGAGGGTCAAAGAAAAAAGCGACGAATTGAAAAAATCACAGGCCCGGATTATTCAGTCCGAAAAGTTTTCCGCGATGGGCCGCCTTGCGGCAGGCCTGGCCCATGAGTTGAATTCACCGCTCGCAGGGTTGCTGCCGTTAATTGATAAATACCGGAGGAAAGCGGAAAACGGCTCCGAGGCATTTAATGAGCTGACGCTGATGTTTAAAGCAGGTGAACACATGGCGAAGGTGCTCAAAGATTTCAATTCATTTTCAAGGGACGATAAGGGCGATCTTGTTGAGCTGAGCCTGAACGAGATAGTTGAAGATTCGCTTATTTTCAGCGCGAGCCAGTTGAAACACCTCGGGATAAACGTAATAAGGGAATATGCAGAAGGTCTCCCGCCGGTAAAGGCAGATAGGACCGGGCTTCAGCAGGTCGTCCTGAACATGGTCTCAAATGCGAGGGACGCAATGCCCGGTGGCGGAGAAATATTTATAAAGACCGGCTTTACAGATGACGGGAATAAGGTTAAAATGGAATTTACGGACAACGGTCAGGGCATCGGAGAGGAAACCCTTGATAAAATATTCGACCCTTTTTTTACGACAAAAAAACATGGCGACGGCATGGGACTCGGCCTTTCGGTATCATACGGCATTATCAAGAAGCATAACGGAGAAATATCCGTGGAGAGCACGCAGGGTAAAGGAACGACGTTTACGGTTGTTTTGCCTGTGATAAATACATAAGAAGCACGGAGGCGGTATGGCTGAGAAAAAAATACTTGTGGTAGATGATGTTGAGATCGTATTCTCGGCATTTAGAGAGGAGCTCGAGAAAGAAGGGTTCAGGGTAGACACGGCATTGAGCGGCGAGGCGGCCGTTGAGAAAGCCCGAACTGAGCGGTATGATGTCATTTATATAGATCTGGTCATGCCCGGAATGGACGGTATTGAAACCTGCAGGGCGCTTAAGGACATAAGCCCCGCCTCCAGGCTAGTTGCAATGACGGGCCAGATATACAGCGGTCTTGCCGATAAAGAAGTGGAATTTGTAAAGGCGGGCGGAAAGGTACACTACCTGTACAAACCGTTCCAGTCCGGAGAGATTCTGCAGGTCACTAAATTAGCATTGTCAGGCAGGAATTAAAGGAGCGTATTAAAAGATCTGGTGAATTTGTCCAGTGATATCTTCTGGCTGTCATTGAGTTCGATGAACTTAAGCCCTCCCGAATAAGGGAAAGTCCCTTCTTCCTCCGGAACAGGTCCCCGATGTGAGCCCCAGGCCAATATCCCGGTGAGAGATATCTCCTCTCCATCAGCGGAGGACATTTTTATTTTGTATATGATGTCGGCGCCTAAAGGCTGGGATGAGTTGACAAGCGCGCCTCCGATGCTGATGTCCAGTATCTTTACCTTGCCCGAAATATCAAGCTCCGCCCAACAGTTGTCTCCGGTCCTGAAACGCTTGTATATGCGTCTGTCCGTGCCTGTTTTATTTAAAACAGGTTTTACCCTTTCCTCAAGCTTATGGCGTCTTTTGTCATCATACATGAGGGCATCGGCTTTGTTTAAGAGATGATCAATGGAGCACGGGTGCTCAGGGTCATAATGTGCTGCGCCGATACTGATCAATAACTCATATTTGCGGCCTGCCTGCTTATTGTGAAGGCTGAACTTCTCCATAACGTGGGCAATGACGACTCTTTCAGCAGGGGTCTCCGCAGGTTCAGTCAATAGTACGGCAAATTCGTCTCCGCCTATGCGGGCGATAATGTCTGACTTACGGAAGGTCTTTCTGAGGATATCTGCGGTATCTATCAGCGCCTCATCACCTGTGTTATGGCCGAGCTCATCATTTATGTTCTTGAAACCGTCCAGGTCTATATATAAGAGAGACATCTTTTTGCCCTGGCGGTCTGCCAGTCTGCACTGCTGCTCACCGAGGGTGAAGAACCCACGCCTGTTGAAAAGCCCGGTCAATTCATCGGTGATCGCCGCGTCAGCCAGTTTCTTTTCCATTTTCTTGCGTTCCGTGACATCAATATTATATTCAATTACCCTGGTAATGTTTCCCTTGTCGTCAAATATGGGATACCCGTGGACTTCGACAAATATGGCATTTCCTGATCTGTCATAATGGATGTGTTCGAGGACAACGCTTTCACGTGTCTCCAGTATCTTAGCAATGATGCATGGGTGCTCGCTGTCCGTGCAGGGCGAGTTTCGCTTGTGGGTAAAGGCATAACAGGTCGCTGCCTCTGAGACCCCGTACAGTCTTGCCGCAGTGTTGGCAAACATGATCGTGTAGTCATTTACATTGATTACATAAAAGGGATGGGTCAAAGAATCTATAATGTTGATAAGCAGGTCATTCTGTTGCTTGAGCTGCTGCTCCATTTTATCTTTATATAATGCTATATCGATTGCCATACGTAATTCATATTCATTAAACGGTTTAATAATATAGCCGAAAGGTCTCGTGGATTTTATGCGTTCCAGTATCTGGCGGTCCGAATAGGCCGTGAGGTAGATTACCGGTATGTGTAAAGTCTTCTGTATGATGTCCCCCGCTTCAATACCATCCATTTCACCTGCAAGCGCTATGTCCATCAAGACGAGGTCCGGCATGTCCTCTGCCGCCTTCCTCACCGCATTCTCACCGGCCACTTCTATCGATGTCACTGCGTATCCCATGTCATGGATGTTTGCCCGGATACCTATTGCGGTGACCCCCTCATCTTCCACGATCATGATCCTTTTTTGATCCATGAATGCCGCCTTGTAAAAGTCATTTCACGGGAAATGAACGCCTTATTATTAATAAGCATCATACGTAAGCAAGTAAGCTCAAGTAGATTATATCATCGAAATTGTATTTTTCAATCAGCGCGAATCGATGTATTTGTAATAATAATATCAGGCATTCTGCCGATTAAAACAGGATTTATTGATAATAATATGAGAACAATTTTTCTATGGTTTGTTAAAATAGACCGATGCCTACTATCCTTGTGACAAATGATGACGGGATATCATCGCCCGGGATCAAGGTCCTTTCCAAAACGCTCAGGTCCATCGGCGATGTTTATGTTGTTGCCCCGGAGACTGAACAGAGCGCTGTTGCGCACGCCCTGACCTTGCACAGGCCTTTAAGATCTGAAAAAGTAGGCAGCGACACTTATTATGTAAACGGCACTCCTACGGACTGCGTCATTATCGGCGTCAATAAAATATTGCCGCAAAGGCCGGACATCATTGTTTCGGGAATAAATAACGGGGCCAACATTGGCGATGACATAAGTTATTCAGGCACGGTCGCTGCGGCAATTGAAGGGACTTTGCTGGGGGTGCCGTCAATTGCCGTCTCACTAGTAAGAGATGACCGGGCCGATGGACGCCTCCGGACGAAAGCCTCAAGATTTAAGGCTGCGGCCGGCTTCGCGAAGGAGCTGACATTGAAAGTCCTTGATAAAGGCCTGCCGGACAACACACTCCTGAACATAAACGTCCCGAACAGCCCCCGAATAAAAGGAGTGAAAATCACAAAACAGGGCAAGCTTGTATATGACAGCTCTATCCAGGAGCTCCATGATCCCAGGGGCAATGAGTATTACTGGATAGGCGGGGGTGTGCCGCAGTGGGAGCCGGGCGAGAATACGGACTTTGAGGCGATTAATGCGGGCTATATCTCGGTCACGCCAGTGCATCTTGATCTGACAAACCACAAGGCAATTAAATATCTGCAGAAGAACTGGGGAATGTGAGCGGCCATGAAACACTATGATGTAATTATAATCGGCGCCGGACCGGCCGGTATCTTTGCCGCGCTTGAGATCGTATCTTCCGGCAAAGATATCAAGGTCCTGATGATTGAAAAAGGCCTGGATATCGAGGACAGGATATGTCCGTCCGCAAAGAGGGAAGTTTCGTGTACGGCATGTCCGGAATGCGGACTGCTTTGCGGCTGGGGGGGCGCGGGCGCGTTCAGCGACGGCAAGCTCAGCCTGTCAAAGGAGATCGGCGGGAACCTGGCGCGATATACCGGGGAACAGGAGCTCCAGTCACTCATTGACTACACGGACGGCTTGTACATTAAATACGGCGCGCCTTCCACTGTTTATGGCGGGGACACGGACAAGGTCAATGCCCTGAAGGAAACCGCTGCGAAAAAAGGCCTGACATTAATTCCCTCCAAAATAAGGCACATCGGAACGGACCGCTGTCCTGAGGTGCTGAAAAAGATGCAGGCGGAGCTGGATACAAAGGTTGATATCCTGTTTTCAAAAAATGTCAGAAAAATCATTGTGGAAAACGGCAAGGCCGTTGGGGTGGATGCAGGCAACGGGGATATTTTTTATTCTGACTTCTTGGTCGTGGCCCCCGGCAGGGAAGGCGCCTTATGGCTTGAAAGGCAGGCGAAACTGATGGGGTTGTCATTATTGAAAAATCCCGTAGATATCGGGGTCAGGGTCGAATTGCCTGCGGAGGTCCTTGAGCCTATGACCAAGGTCATTTATGAACCGAAGCTGATTTACTACACGAAAAAGTTCAAGGACAAGATCAGGACTTTTTGTGTGAATCCCTATGGTGAAGTAGTCAAGGAATATGTAAAGGGCGTATGGATTGTAAACGGGCACAGCTATTCAGACAAGAAGACCGCAAACACGAATTTTGCGCTCCTCGTCAGTACTCATTTTACCGAACCCTTTGATGAGCCACATCTATATGGCAGGTATGTCGCCCGGCTCGCCAATCTTCTTGGAAAGGGCGTTATCCTTCAGAGGCTCGGCGATCTCAAAGCCGGCCGCAGGTCAAATCCCTCAAGGATCAGGAGGGGGCGCGTAAGACCCACACTCGCCGATGCGGTGCCTGGAGACCTGAGCTTTGCGCTGCCGCATCGTTATGTCTCGGACATACTTGATATGCTCAAGACAATGGACAAGATAGCGCCGGGGGTCAACAGCCCTCACACCCTCCTTTACGGCGTCGAAGTAAAATTCTATTCAAGACAGCTTAAACTCGGCAGCCACCTTGAGACCGAGATTGGGAACC
Source organism: Nitrospirota bacterium (assembly GCA_016222915.1). Taxonomy (GTDB): domain Bacteria; phylum Nitrospirota; class Thermodesulfovibrionia; order UBA6902; family UBA6902; genus UBA6902. The sequence continues at coordinate 8,132 of JACRQA010000025.1, forward strand.
TCTTTGCCGTAGGCGACGGCGCTGGGGTAAGCAGGGGACTTATTCAGGCCTCGGCATCTGGTATAATTGCGGCAAGGGAAATTTTAAAAAGAGTTTAGATTTAAATGCAGGGGCTAGGTCCTCTCGCCCGTTTGTTTAATAACATGTCTTACGAAAAGCAGCGCCACATAATGGTCGAGTCCCAACTGAGAAGCCGGGGGATCAAAGACGAACGGGTACTTGATGCTATGGAGAAGGTCCCGAGACATCTTTTTGTCGAAACAGACCTGGCGGACAGGGCATATGACGACTGCGCCCTGCCTATTGGAGAAGGGCAGACGATTTCCCAGCCTTATATGGTGGCGCTGATGACCGAGCTGCTTGAGCTGAAGGGCGATGAAAAAGTCCTCGAGATAGGCACCGGTTCGGGGTATCAGTCCGCGGTGCTTTCTTTGCTTGCAGCAGAAGTTTATACGGTTGAAAGGATACATTCTCTGGCGATAAGAGCAAAAAAGCTTCTTGCCGATCTTGAGTATAAAAATGTACATGCGCTGGTTTCAGATGGAACGCTCGGCCTTCAGGAGCATTCACCTTATGACGGCATTATAGTCACTGCAGGAGCGCCGGAAATTCCATATCAATATACGGAACAGTTGAAAATAAACGGAAGACTTGTGATCCCTGTTGGAAGCAGATATTCCCAGGTGCTATACCGGATCGATAAGACTGCGCAGGGTATTAAAAAGTCCATATCTACAGGCTGTGTTTTTGTTCCGTTGATAGGGAAAGCAGGATGGGACGAGAAGGAAATTTATTGACAATGAATTTGGTTTTATGTTTTTATGATTAGCAATGCAGATATGCGTGGAGTGTCGGATGGTTCTGCATTCAGCAAAGAATAAGACGACTTTAATAAAAGAATATACGCAATCTGCGGACGATTTAACCCTCAGGAGGTAACATGCTTATCGAATCTAAGAAGATATGGATGGATGGAAAATTTGTCGACTGGGCTGACGCTAATGTTCATATTCTTACACATACCTTGCATTACGGCACAGGTGCATTCGAGGGAATAAGATGTTACAAAACCCCGGCAGGGTCAGCGATATTCAGATTGCAGGAGCATGTAGACAGGCTCTTTGACTCCTGCCACATTTTAAAGATTGATCCGCCTTTTAAACATGCAGAGATAAAAAAGGCAATTATAGACACCGTGAAAATAAACAAACTCAAAGAGTGTTATATAAGGCCCCTCGTTTACATCGGATACGGCGCAATGGGCCTGTATCCGAAGGAAAACCCGATCAGGGTCGCTATAGCCGTCTGGCCCTGGGGAGCTTATCTGGGAGAAGAGGGCCTCAAGAACGGCATCAGGGTCAAAGTTTCTTCCTTTGCCTGGAACGCGACACTGACCAAGAGCAAGACAAGCGGTGATTATGTTAATTCAACATTATCAAAACGTGAAGCGCTTTCGTGCGGTTATGAGGAAGCTCTTTTGCTTGACACAAACGGTTTTGTTTCTGAAGGGACCGGGCAGAACATCTTTATTGTGAAAAACGGAGCATTGCTTACTCCTCCCCTGCCCGCAATCCTTGAAGGCATTACCCGTAACAGCATTATGGAGATCGCGCGTAAGGAAAAAATAGAGGTCCGAGAACTGGCCTTTACACGGGACGAGGTTTACATTGCTGATGAGGCATTCTTCACGGGCACTGCAGCGGAAGTCACTCCAATACGTGAAGTGGATGGACGGACTATAGGAAAAGGCAAGCCCGGCCCTATCACTAAAAAACTCCAGGACCTCTTCTTTAAGATCGTTAAGGGAGAAGCGCAGGCATATAAATCCTGGCTCACTTACGTCTGATATCTGTTCGGGATACACATTTACGCCGGGCATTTCCCCTGTAATTCAGTTAGATAGAAATATTGAAAGTGCCCGGAATTGCAAATATATTTGACGCGCATGTAACTATCTTCGACATTGACTTTTTCAATGCCTTGTGATAAAAAAGTGGTGTTATTTTTTATAGTGGAGTTAAACAGTAATGGATATTTAACTAAAAACCACTGAATGGAAAAAAGAACATTCCAGAGATTGCCTGTTAATCTGCAGTCAAGATTGTTCTACGGGAATATGGTATACACGGGCATCGTAACCAACCTCTCGGAAAATGGAATGTTTATTTCTACAAAGGTCAGCTTCCCGGTTGACTCGGTTTTTATTGCGATAATTCTCCCGGATACACACACAATCTCTATCCCCATAAAGATCAGAAGGACAGTGAAGGAGGTTGATCAATTGACCGGCAATGGAAATAGCGGCATAGGGGTCAGCCTGTTGAATCCTTCAAAAGAATATCTGGACCTCGTCGTCAAAACCAGGGCTTCTCTGTCAAACATTAATGACGATAATTTTCATTCCGATCAAATAAATCCTTCTATCGATATTAGTTAATCTCTCCTGTCAGCAGGGGCACGGCGCGCCGTGCCCCTGCTTGCTGGTTCCTGCCTTCACTGGAAGACTGAGACCTGCCGGCTATGCTGCCACGGCTAAAGTTTTTTAATGATCAGTCGATATTAGTAGCAAAGGCGAAAATCAAGCCGAAAACAGCAGGAGGAATTCAATCATGGCTATAACTGCATATAAGGCAATTGACGGATCAAGATATGACGAACAGTTAGACACTCAGTTAGAAAGAAGGGCCTATGAAAGATTTCCCGATAATCTGCAGGCGAGACTGTTTTTCGGCAATATGATCTATTCCGGGATGGTAACGAACCTCTCGAAGAAGGGGATGTTTGTCAGCACAAATGTCAGGTTCCCGGTCAACACTGAATTTATGCTGGTCGTTCTTTTGAATAACCGAACATTGAAGCTTCCCATAAAGGTCAGACGCTCAGTCAAAAGAGAGAGCGCTTATAATTCCAGGACAGATTGCGGCATAGGGGTCGAGCTATTGGACGCTCCCCAGAATTATCTGGATTATATCGGCACACGCAAGTCGTCCATGCAGGTTTCCTATTAAGCATTCTTTCTAAGTAACTCCCCCTGCGTCCCCTCTGCATAAGAGGAAGAAAGACCAACTCTTTTCTATGTTTTTATTATTATGTTATAGTGTAACGTTCTTAACGACATACTAATTACTGTCACTAATCATCCATAAATTTCAGGACGCATTTTCATATGTCAGAGTTGACTCCATTGATGAAACAGTATCAGGATATCAAGAGTAATCATCCTGATGCCATTGTCTTTTTCCGCCTGGGGGACTTCTACGAGATGTTCGGCCCTGACGCGGTGACTGCATCGAAAATCCTGCAGATAACGCTAACGTCAAGGGACAAAGGCAAGGCCGAGCCCCTGCCGATGTGCGGCATCCCGCATTTTACCTCCGAAAATTATATCGCAAAACTTGTAAAGGCCGGCCACAAGGTCGCGATCTGTGATCAGGTTGAAGACCCCAAAGACGCAAAGGGGATTGTAAAAAGGGAAGTCGTCAGGGTGGTGACACCGGGGACTTTTCAGCCCGACAATCCTAAGGAGAATAATTTTATACTTGGGTTCTTTCAGAAAGAAAATATATTCGGCATCGCGGCTGCCGACATCACAACAGGTGAGTTCCTTATCTATGAAACCCATAACAGCCTTGCCGACGAGGTAAACAGGTTCCAGCCCAAAGAGATACTCTATCCCCAGAGTTTCAGGAGCAGCTCATCGCTTATCGATGGTCTGAGCGACTATTACCTTACAGGTTATGATGACTGGTACTTTGATTATATCGAGGCCTACCGGAAGCTCATCAAGCATTTCAGGGTCGCCTCTCTTGATGGTTACGGCTGCGAGGGCATGATAGTGGCCATATCAGCGGCGGGGGCGCTTCTGAATTATCTTGAAGAGACGCAGAAGGACACGCTTACCTTCAGGAAGATAAACGTTATACGGCGG
>JACRQA010000213.1 GCA_016222915.1 Nitrospirota bacterium
GAAGAAATAGGTGAAGATATCAGCAGTGACAAAACCGTAGTCTCAATAGCAGCCGGCATCACCCTTGCGTACCTGTCTTCAAGGCTAAAGACCAAGAAGTTAGTCCGCGTCATGCCGAATACCCCGGCCCTTGTTCAGAAAGGCATGACGGTTATGTCCCTGTGCGAATGTTTCTCAGACAGGGACATCGATGTTGTGAGGGAAATTTTTATGTCGGTTGGAGAGGTCCTGACATTGCCTGAAAAATATATGAACGCGGTGACCGCACTATCTGGAAGCGGACCGGCCTTCTTCGCCCTTTTTGTTGAAGCGATGATAGAGGCGGGTGTAAAATTAGGCCTTAGCGAAGATAATGCGCGTACATTGGCTGTACAGACCGCCATCGGAACAGCAAAATTATTGGAGACCGGGATGCCGCCATCAAAGCTCAGGGAAATGGTGACATCTCCGGGGGGGACGACTGCGGCAGGTTTGGGGCCACTCTATGAATGGCGTCAGCCAAGATCGACGGTACTTGGGTTAAAGGACATTGTTTCAGCGGCATTGACTGAAGCAAAAAACAGGGCAGAAGAATTAGGAAAGAACAAATAAATATTCCTTGTGAAATAAAGGGAGATATTAGATGTTTATTTTCGGCAATTTTTTTCACGCAGTAGCATACATCCTTGACACGCTCTTATCAATTTACATGTGGATCATAATTATCTCAGCGCTCATAAGCTGGGTAAATCCCGACCCTTACAATCCGATTGTGCGCTTCCTGCATTCAGTCACCGAGCCTGTATTGAGGCCCATCAGAAGAAAGCTCGGCTTCTCTATGGGAATTGATATATCTCCAATGCTAGTGATCCTTGTGATAATGTTCTTAAGATATTTCGTGGTGGCATCCATATTTGATATGGGAGCAAGGATGAAATAACAAAACGATAAATGACAAATTACAAGCACCAAATAACAAACAAATTCCAAGCGCCAAATCTCAAACGCAAGGTTTGAAGCTTAGGTCATTGAGATTTGGAATTTATTTGTTATTTGGGATTTGAACATTGGAATTTATTATCATCGATCAGAATAGATTAATATGAAAATAGAAACAATAATTAACATAATTAATGGGGGTAGTAAATGAGAATTACGCCGCTTGATATTCAACAGAAGCAGTTCGCAACGAGGTTCAGGGGTTTCGATATGGAGGAGGTCGATTCCTTTCTTGAGCTTATACGGGAAGAAATGGAAGAGCTCCTTCGGGAAAACGCCAACCTGAGAGAAGAGGCGAGACGGTTTGAAAAGCAGTTGAAGGAATACAAAAACATAGAGGTCACACTCAGAGACACCCTCGTGAAAACCCAGGAAATGGTAGAGGAATATAAATCAACCGCGATAAAAGACGCCGAGCTTATTAAGAAGGAAGCTGAATTAAAGGCCGATGAGATAGTCAAAGGCGCACAGGAAAGGGTAGTAAAAATACACGAAGACATAACTGACCTGAAAGGCATCAGAAGGCATTTTAAAGAAGAAGTAAGAAGACTCATCGAAAGCCACCTCGGCATGCTGGAATTCGACAAGGAGCGCGAGAAAGAAATCCCGGATGAAGTATAAGACACTAAAAGGCCTGCAGGACATCCTCCCCCCGGAGATCGCAGTCTGGCAGCATATTGAAAATAAGGCAAGAGAGATCTTCAAAAACTACGGCTACCGGGAAATCAGGCTGCCCGTGCTGGAGTCGACCGATATCTTTATAAGAAGCATCGGCGAGACCTCCGATATTGTGGAAAAGGAGATGTACACCTTCCAGGACAAAGGCGGCCGCAGCGTCACACTGAGGCCCGAAGGGACCGCCTCCTTTGTAAGGGCATACGTCGAACACCATCTCTATAACGAACCGGCCCCGCAGAAATATTACTATATGGGTCCGATGTTCCGTTATGAAAGACCACAGGCGTTCAGATACCGGCAGTTCTACCAGATCGGGGCCGAGGCCATGGGCATTGATGATCCTAAACTCGATGCTGAGATCATCTCCATGCTTTCAGGAATATTGAGCGCGATAGGGCTTGAAGGACTGAATTTTGAAATAACCTCTATAGGCTGCAAGAAATGCAGGCCTGACTACAGGACGGCTTTGAAGAATTTCCTGGGCGTCAAACTGGACCAATTCTGTGGAGACTGCCAGAGGCGTTATGATGCAAATCCTCTTAGAATATTGGACTGCAAAGTCCCTTCGTGCATTGAATCAAGAAAGGGCTCGCCTCCTGTGCTGGATTACTTATGCGGGGAATGCAAAGACCATTTCAACAGCCTGAAAAACTACCTTGAATTGCTGAAGGTGCCTCACACCATTAACCCTAACCTTGTCAGGGGACTAGACTACTATACCAAGACTGCCTTTGAAGTCAGCAGCGAATCACTCGGCAGCCAGAAGGCCGTTGCAGCAGGCGGGAGGTATGACGGCCTGGTGGATGAATTCGGCGGGCCGCCTGCGCCGGGGATTGGGTTTGCAATAGGAATGGAAAGGATCATCCCGCTTATTAAAGATTCATTCAGCGATGCTCCCGGCCCGGACCTGTTTTTTTGTCCCCTGGGAGATAAGGCCGCAGAGAAGGCGTTTTTATTGACCGAGCAGTTGCGGGCGGAAGGACTGCAGGTCGAGATGAATCATGAAGGCACATCGCTTCGCAGCCAGATGAGGAAGGCCAATCGCGTTGGAGCTAAGAATATTATTGTGATCGGCGAGGATGAGATCAGGAACAACAAGATTGTGCTGAAAAATATGACAAGCAAGGAAGAAACTGCCGCTGTCCTTGAGCCTGGTGAACTTTTGAATTTAATCAGCAATAGAAAATAAACCTCCCAGGTGACCGCATTGATAAAAGATAGCACAGGGGTCATACTCGCAGGCGGGGAAAATACCCGGATGCCGGTGTTAAAGTCTTTTATCGAGGTCAGGGGCCAAAAGATAATTGAGAGAAATATTAAGATCACGAGACAGCTTTTCAAAGAGGTCTTCATCGTCACAAACCAGCCGGAATATTATTCCTATCTCGGGGCCACCCTTTTTGGAGACGTTTATAATACGCGAGGGCCGATGACGGGGATATTTACCGCACTGTTAAATTCCTCAAGCAACTGGGTCTTCATATCTGCCTGTGATATGCCTTTTATAAATATGGAACTCATTGCATATATGGCCTTAAAGAGAGATAATGTAGATATAGTTGCGCCCGTGACAAATGATAAACCGGAGCCGCTCTTTGCATTTTACTCAAGGAGGCTTTTGGGTGCGATGGAAGAAGCCGTCCTGGCCGGCAGAAA
>JACRQA010000214.1 GCA_016222915.1 Nitrospirota bacterium
GCTACCGGTCTGATCCCCTCTGTCGTGATTCCTTTGATGGTAAAGGCCCGGTCATTCAGAAAGTTGGTGAATATGGCGGCAAAGGCTATGGCTGCCTCGGCCATCAGCTCTTTTTCGTTATACAGTTCTTTTAATCTGATCTTGAGCCGCTCCTTGTTCTCGAAATCAAAACAGTTTTTAAAGAGACCGTCGAGGCTGTGGTGTCCGCTCTCATTGACACTCAGGATGCCGCCCCTGTTGCAGTAGTCCATTACATTCATCAGTATGGCCTTCTGCCTTTGCAGGTCCCTTATATGAAATGCAAAAATGTGGAGCATGATGTTCTGGGCTTCGTTGATGCCTGCGATGGCCAGGGAATCAAAAAGGCGGCCGGACGCTTCATCCAGCCCGAAATTTTCATGCCGCAGCAGCGACAGAAATACCGAGTTTTTAAACAGCTCATAGAGTCTGACAGCATCGTTTATCTTACGTTCCGTATAGTGCGGACTCTTCGTATAATGCCCTGCGTTTGTGTCAGTGAAAAGGGCCTCAAATATGACCTGGTAACAGTCGACCCCCGGGATGTCCTCATAAAGGTCCATCCTCAGGTCAAGGGTATTGTCCAGCCTGTCCGCCAGCTTGACCTTCAACAATTCAGGCGTGGCCCTTGCCTGATTGATCAGGCTGGTCAAATATTCTATGTACGGCTCATTCTTGACCCTGGTCAGAAAATGTATCCTTTCATTGAGATACCATTTTTCTATGCTGTCTATTTTTTTAATCAGCCCCTGATATGTGCCTTCAAGCTTTTGCCAATATTCTTTCGTGTATTTATTTTCCGTTATGTCTTCATTCTTATCGTGGAGGAGGGTTGTAAGCAGGTCAAGTGTCGATGTGGATTCGGAGGCCCTGGATAATAATGAAGCGGTCCTGATCGGGTGTATGACTGCGTAAGGTCCGAGGACCCGCCTTTCCTGTCCATAGGCTTCGCCAAGATAAATCATGGTCTCTATAATAAGCTCTTCATCCCGCTGCCCGAACTGGGACGGATTCATAAGTGTCAGTACCGCATTCCAGTTGACCGGCGCCCCTGACAGCTGATAATTCAGGTGAGACGAAAGCGAAAAGAAATCATGTGTCGTTATGATAGGCTGCATATGGTCCACCCTTATGGTTCTATATGCCTACTATAATAGGCTTCTCTGCTGATATTTTCAAAATATTCAGTCCCGGTGTCTGTCCGCAAATATAATGGTGCGCGTACGTACTACGTCTTTGTGGGCAGCGATTTCTTGAACTAAATCATCAGGTATCGGCGACTCCATATCTATGATGTTATAACCGATTGACCCGTTGCTCTCATTCAGATAACTGGAAATATTGATGCCATGCGCCCCGACCTTCTGTGAGGCGAAACCTATCATTCCCGGCACGTCGCGGTTGATCATGATCAGGCGTGTATGCACTTCATCTGATGGGATCGATTCGACTGTCGGGAAATTTACGCTATGACTCACCGTGCCGTATTCAAGATAGGCCATAAGCTCCTGCACCGCCATACAGGCGCAATGCTCTTCAGACTCTTCGGTGCTGGCCCCCAGATGAGGCGAGGCGATGATCTTCGGGTGCTTGAGCATAGCGGCTGTAGGGAAATCAGTTATATAACCCGCCAGATGACCGCTGTTCAGCGCTTCAAGCACGGAGGTCTCATCAACCAGCGGACCGCGGGCGTAATTTATAAGGATGGCCCCCTGCGGCAGACGTTTCAGAACATCGGCGTTTATAAAACCCCTCAGTTTTTCGCTGAACGGCATGTGCAGCGTCAGTACATTTGCCTGCTCGACCACCTCACGCCAGCTTCGGGCGATATTCACTTCAGGATAGAGGCTATGAATATTCTCCAGTGCAGGTGAAGGATCAAAGCCGGTGACGCGCATCTGCCGGCGAACTCCCCCGTTTGCTACATGGACCCCGATCTTGCCCAGGCCCAAGACCCCCAGCGTCTTTCCGGCAAGTTCAAAACCCCTGAACGTCGACTTCCTGGCCTCAATCTGCTCGGTGATCTCTTTATCGCTCAACCCGGCCAGGTCATGGCAGAAGTTAATGGCCTGATGAATATTGCGGGCGCGGATTCCAAGCATGATAAAGACCAGCTCCGCCACTGCGTTGGCATTGGCTCCCGGAGTATTGAAAACACATATCCCCTTCTCCGTCGCCTTGTTCACGGTAATATTATTCACTCCGGCCCCGGCCCGCGCCACTGCCAGAAGCGACGGGTAGAGGTCCGTGTCGACTTGGGAACTTCGCACGAGTATCCCCTCAGGGTCCTGCTCATCGGCGCTTACAGAATATCCGTCTCCAAGCAAATCAAGCCCCTCGGGGGCAATTTTATTAAGGACCTTGATACGATAGTTAGACATATGCGTGACCTCACTTTTCCGTTTCGTAAATGTTCCTTCAGAAAACAACCGGACTTATTTTGTACTATTGCTTTAATTTTATCAAAATAAATATTTCAGGACATGTAAAGGAACTGCGGGCAGTGGAGACTGAATTTAAAAAGTCACCTCGATACCTAAAGCACAGACTGTAACCGGCAGAATTAATTACATGGGCCACAATGAACAAGGACCGGCAATACACATTTAAATGTCTTATCGAATTGTGAATTTTTAAATTCAGTCTCCACTGCCCGGCGGCGCAACTACTTTCCCGCGCGTTCTCTCTGCTATTATAGTTAAATGAGATTTCTCAAATTCGTATTACTAATTATCACATTGACCTCGTCGCTTGCCATTCCCGCGTTATGTCAGGCAGAAGACGACTTCAGCCAATGGCTTGAGACATTGAGGGCTGAGGCCCTGGCCAAAGGCATATCAGCAAACACACTGGACATGGCATTCGCAGACCTGCAGCCGATCCCACGTGTCATAGAACTGGACCGCAACCAGCCGGAGTTTAAATACGACTTATGGGGTTACCTCGACCTTGTCATAACTAAATCACGGATCAAAAAAGGCAGGCAAATGCTTTACACCCATAGAAAACTGCTTAAACAAATCAAGGACCATTACGGAGTACAGCCACGTTTCCTGGTTGCCATCTGGGCGCTTGAGACAAACTTCGGCGCCAATATCGGAAAGTTCCCGGTCATCGGAGCTGTAGCTACACTGGCACATGACACGAGACGGAGCGGCTTTTTCCGTAACGAGCTTCTGAGCGCGCTGACTATTCTCGATGAAGGTCATATCAATATTTCAGACATGCGCGGTTCATGGGCAGGCGCAATGGGGCAGCTCCAGTTTATGCCGTCTACCTTCGTCAAATTCGCCGTGGATGAGGACAACGACGGCCGCAAAGATATCTGGCACAGTCTTCCCGATGTGTTCGGGTCAGCGGCCAATTTCCTGTCCGGCAACGGCTGGGATTCTCATTTTACATGGGGGAGGCAGGTGTATTTGCCGAAGGATTTTGATCAGCAGCTCTTCGGGCTAAACAATGAAAAGACCCTGTCTGAATGGAAGAAGCTCGGGATTCGCCGTGTCGACGGCAAGGCCTTGAAGGGCGAAAATATTAAGGCGTCTCTCATTCAGACCTCGGGCAGTAATGACCCTTCATTTCTCGTATATGGCAATTTCAGGGCTGTCATGAAGTGGAACCCTTCTCATCTTTACGCGCTGGCCGTATGCCATTTGGCTGACCGGCTGGAAGGGGCCGGGCCCTTCCGGGATTCAAAGTAGACAACAGAAATAAATGAAGACAATGACCATAAAGGAAACTGCAGGGCCGGGACACGAGGGGACAGTCATGGATTTTCTCTGCGCTAAATCAGGACTCTCCAGAAGCAGGATCAAAGACGCCATGAGCAAGGGGGCTGTCAGGATAAAAAAGAACATCGGAAAGATGCTTCCCGAAAGAAAGGGCTCATGTGCCTTGAGCTCAGGTGATTACGTCGAGTTCTACTATGATGAACAACTCCTCTCAAGGAAGCCGCCTGTTGCAAAATGCCTGCGCGATCTCGGGTCCTACAGCGTATGGTTCAAACCTGCGGGCCTAATGTCTCAGGGCACAAAATTCGGGGACCATTGCTCCATACTGCGGCAGGTCGAGAAACATTTCCAGCCCGCGCGCAAGGTATTCCCTGTCCACCGCCTCGACCGGGAGGCATCAGGGATAATTCTGGTGGCACACAACCGCGATGCAGCGGCAAAGCTCTCAGAACTATTTCAGTCCAAGAAGGTTGAAAAGGAATACAGGATAGAGGCGCTCGGCAATGTTAATGACCTGAATTCCCGTGAGATATTGTTTTCGCTTGACGGCAGTTCAGCAATAACTGAATTTACCGTGATATCATTTGATCCTGAAAAGAATTCATCCGCAGTCACCGCAATCGCAAAAACCGGACGTTACCACCAGGTGCGTCGGCATTTCAATATGGCCGGCCATCCTGTTATGGGTGACCCCAGATACGGGCAAGGGAACAAGAACACTGAAGGGATGAAACTCTCCGCTGTTGCCCTGAGGTACCATTGTCCTGTCCTGAAGAAAGAAGTTGAGTTCAGGGTGTCGGATGAAGGCGCAGTTTCCGGGGCTGAAAGATGTTAAGACTTTCTAATGAAAGAACAGATATGAGACGAATATTGCAGCCAGAAAACCTGCGGCATCCGCAATAAGTCCGCATGTTATCGTATAGCGGGTATGCTTTATTCCCACCGCGCCGAAATACACAGCAACTATGTAAAAGGTCGTATCGGCAGACCCCTGTATTACGGAAGCGACCCTGCCGGGAAATGAGTCGGCCCCGTATGTCTTCATCGCATCCACCATCATGCCCCTCGCACCGCTGCCGCTGAGAGGCTTCATTAATGCCGTAGGCAGTGCGCCTGTAAAATCAGTGTCTATGCCGAGAGCTGCAAGCACATTCCTGACAAGACCGACAAACAGGTCCATGGCCCCCGAAGCCCTGAACACACCCACCGCGACAAGGATTGCTATCAGATAAGGGATGATTTTTACTGCAACATTGAAACCGTCCTTGCCCCCCTCGATAAAGGTCTCATAAACATTGATCCTCTTTATCATGGCCAGAAGGATGAAAGAAATGATGATGGAAAAGAGCAGCATGTTAGCGGTGACCGTGGAAACGGCCGTTATCTCTTCCCTGCTCATTCCTGACAGGAAATAAATTGCCGTGCTAACGAGCGCGGCAAACCCTCCGAGATAGGCAAGTATTACCCTGTCGAACAGGTTTATCCTCTGATACAGGGCTACACTGATAAGACCCGCCAGTGTTGAGGCCGATGTGGCAAGTAAAATGGGGATGAAGATATCTGAAGGGTCCGCAGCCCCCAGCTGGAAGCGGTACACCATAATGCTGACAGGGATAATGGTAAGCCCTGAGGCGTTTAATACAAGGAACATGATCATCGGGTCCGATGCCGTGTCCTTGTTTTTATTCGTGTCCTGCATCTCCTTCATGGCCTTCAGGCCCAGCGGGGTCGCGGCGTTGTCCAGCCCTAACATATTGGCCGCTATGTTCATCATTATCGGCCCGATGGCCGGATGGTCTTTCCCGAGTTCAGGGAACAACCGGTGGAAAAACGGACCCACTGCCCTTGAAAAGATGTGCACTACTCCACCCTGCTCACCTATCTTCATCAACCCCATCCAGAGCGTCAGGACCCCGGTCAGTCCCAGGGAGATCTCAAATCCGGTCTTTGCGTACTCGAAAGTGCCGTTCATTATCTTCGGGAATATTTCCATATTGTGAAAGAAGACGAGCTGCACAAACCCGACAATGAAAGCGATCAGAAAAAACCCAATCCAGATATAGTTGAGGACCATGCAATATAGTACCACAGGGCCGCTACGTATCAGAAAATTCAGAACGAAAAGAATTTGTCTTAGAAAACAACGAGGTCAAAATCCCGGACATTCCCAGGCAAAAAAACATTTGCAATTCGTTTATCAATTATATATGATTCTTTCTAAGACGAATTTCAGATTATGCCTTCTATAACAGGCGCGTTAATCATTGATGTAAAGAAAGGAAAAAAGTCATGATAACAACCAAGAGAAAATTCCACAGGATTGACCTGCCGTTAAATGTAAAATTCAGGCCCTCGCATGGAGCTGTCGAATATGCCACGGCTGTGACAAAAAATATCTCATTCGAAGGACTTTGTCTTGAAGCCAAGGCCTTCAACTTCATACAGTATGAAAACCTGGAACTGAACGTGCAGCTTCCAAAAGGCAAGGCCCCTGTCACCCTCTCCGGCGACGTGGCCTGGAAAAAGCAGGTCAACGGCACGAGCCTCGTCGGCATCAAACTCAAGATGAGAAATAAAGACACGCTTAAGAAAGACATGGAAAATATCTTGTCCGCAGCAGAAGTCCCCAAAGACGTTATTTTCAGCAGTGACACTGAGTTCATGGGCAAAGCGGAGAAGAAGCCGGTCGCCAAAGCAACAGTCAAAAAGAGTATATCGACACAGCAGGCCCCGGCAACAGGACTGGCGAAACAGTACCTTAAGAACGGCAAATGCAAAGTAACATTCAGGCTGCCCCAGGCAGCAGCGATGGATGCTCAAACCGTGGTCATAGCCGGGGATTTCAACAATTGGGACACTGCCGCATCTCCTATGACACAGCTCAAGAACGGAGACTTTAAAATCACACTCAGCCTGGATGCCGGAAGAGATTACAGGTTCAGATATCTTATTGACGGCAGCCGCTGGGAGAACGACTGGAGCGCCGACAGGTATGAACGCAATGATTATGGGGCCGACGATTCCGTAGTTGTCCTTTAAATTCGCTTTCTTAAACCACAGAGGCACGGAGACATTGAAGAAGTTCCGAAATACAAATGCCAACTTACAAATAAATTTCAATAATCAAATTCCAATTCAGGGCATGCACTTTTGGTTGGATATTATTTGATAATTGGCGCTTGGAATTTGGTACTTATTCTTTTTACTATTGCTAATATTGTTCTTGTAATAAGACCCTCTCATATGCGACCATAAGTGCGTGATCGCTATCTCCCTTCAGTCAGGAAGCAACGGTAATTGCACGTATGTTGAGACGGGTGCGGTAAAACTGCTTTTTGACGCGGGGATCACAGGCAGCCAGGCATGCGAACGACTGTCAGCTTATGGCCGGGACATCAGGGACGTCGACGCACTGATAATATCTCATGACCATTCCGATCATGTGCGTCACGCAGGGGTGTATCAAAGGAAATACGGCCTCCCCATTTTTATTACCCAAAGGACCCTGGACACGTCCGCAGGGAAATACGCCCTCGGGAAGCTGAGTGACATAAATTACTTCACGGCAGGGGAAGCCATCGATTTCGATAATGTGTCCGTGCAGACAATCCCCACTCCCCATGACGCGGCAGACAGCTCAGTGTTCGTGGTCTCATCCGGCAAAAAACGCCTTGGCATAATGACCGACCTCGGGCATGCCTTTAATGACCTACGCACAATCATCCCGACGCTTGACGGGATATTTCTTGAGAGTAATTATGATCCGGAAATGCTCGCAAACGGCCCTTATCCGTCTTTTCTAAAGCAGCGTATCCGGGGGCCTGAGGGACACCTGTCCAACAGGGAAGCGGCTGAACTGCTGGCAAGCGGCGAACGACTGCAATGGGCCTGTCTCTCGCACCTGTCGATCAACAATAACGACCCGGAAGCGGCGCTAAAGACACACAGGGAAATCATTGGAGATAATCTCGCCCTGTTTACCGCAAGCCGTTACGCCCCGACAGGTATACTGAGTTTATAAACTTCAAGGGACTTTCCCTATCATCTCTTTTGCCTTGCGCATTATGTCTTTTTCACTCTTGTAAGACAATTTCCTCAAGGCTTCATCTATCGGCAGCCATCTGGCTTCGTCGACTTCATGGTCATGATCGTCAGTACTGCCCTTAATATATTTCATGAGAAAAAAATGGACGGTCTTGTGTATCCTGATCAGCTCTTCTTTCAGATAATACCAGTAAGAAATGACCCCGATTTCATCGACAATCTCGCCTGAAAGCCCTGTCTCCTCCCTCACCTCTCTTAAAGCGGCAGTCGGCGGGTCCTCTCCTTTATCGATGATGCCCTTCGGCAGACACCAGGCCTTTCCACCCCGCACCGCCACTATAACCACTTCTATGCGACTTTCCGGATTGTCGCCGGTCCCTCCCGTTGCCGGGCGATATATAACACCGCCTGAAGATATCCGTTTTTTTATTGAAGGTGGCCTTGTCATGATAGTTGCCGGACCGGGATTGACCTCTTCACAGATTAAAGGTCTTCCGCACCCACGGAAGTACAATCCTCACAATGTCATTATAAAAAACAAAGGTTATCAGGAGTAATAAAAGCGCCATGCCGAA
>JACRQA010000063.1 GCA_016222915.1 Nitrospirota bacterium
CACAGAGATTGTCGATTTTATAATGAGCTGCTGTCATCGCGGCTTCCCACACTTGTCCTTCCTGGGTTTCTCCGTCACCCATTATGCAGAATATGCGGGCCGGATTGTTATCAAGCCTGAGACCTAACGCCATGCCGTTTGCTACAGAAAGCCCCTGGCCGAGTGAGCCTGTCGACACCTCGATGCCCGGAAGCTTTTTACAGCAGGGGTGCCCCTGCAATGGAGACTCGACCTTTCTGAGATGATCAAGAGTCTCTTCCGGGAAATAACCGGCTTCGGCCATGATCGCATAGAGCAGGGGGGCAGCATGACCTTTCGACATAATAAATCTGTCCCTTTCTTCCCATTTGGGATGATCGGGATCAAATTTCATCTTTGAAAAATATATCGCAACAGCTACGTCTGCAGCGGACAGGGACCCGCCGGTATGACCCGAACCGGATTGTGTCAGCATGTGAAGAATTTTTATACGAATTCTTTTTGCTATACTCGTCAGTTCCTGAATATCAGTAATCTTCCCTTTTGTAATTGCACTCATTAATGTTCTCCCGGTTTTGTAATATCAGTATTTCAAGGATTAGTATGATTAGTATGAAACGTATTAAATCATCCTGAGATCAGCTTATACCTGATGTATTTTGAAGTATATATTATTGTAAAAAGATATTTATTTCAAATGTGATAATCCTGACATGAATAATAGTAAGCGGATCAAAAGGCGGTAGTAACTTCAGCATATTCATGTGTGATGACGGGTGAGCAGAGAAGCCGCTCTAAATTATACTGAATTTATTCGATTTATATGGCACATCAAGAATAGTCATATCAACTATTTTCTTTTGAAGCAGACTGAAGCCGGCTTCAATGATATTCCTTTGCATTTTATTATCACCGGGATTGCCAAGAGGTTTACCGGCAGAAGTATTCACTGATAATATCCTTGGTGGTCTGGCCAACGATGTAATGTCTTTTCTGAATGAGACGCATACAGTACTTATTCCCGACTCTTCGAGTCCCCTTGCGATCAGACCGACCGACTGGTTACACAAGACTCAGGTTGGCGTTAAGAAGGCTATATCAACGCCAAGCCCTTTCAGATGTTTTCCGGCTTTTACTGAGTTACTAATGAGAGGCGACGCATCGTATATATGCCCCATAAAACTTATATGCTCATCAGAGAGGGATTTAATTATTCCCGAAGATACATATTCCTTCATCCGGTCAACCGGTAATACACAGTCAAGGTCTGTGTTAATAAATTTATGGTTATACCATTTATGTGAAACTATTAAATCATCAGATCCGACTTCTCCGGGAAGTTTTCTGTACGAGCAGTCTCCGTCTTTCAAGCTCAAATCAAAAGGGGTATCAGTTTTAAGGTGAAGTCCCCCGGTCGTTACAAGGGCCAGTTTGCATTCTCTCAGCGACTTTGATAATAAAGTGACGGGTGAGTCATGAAAAATAGTAAAGTCAAAATCCGGTCGTCTTCGCTTTATCAGGCTCTTTGTTATTAGTAAATGATTAATCATAGTAAAGAATTTTGGACAGGAAAATATTTTACAATAAGAAAGCTGACTTATTCTAATATCTGATAAATGCAGCCTGTATAAAATAATAGAAATAGAATGGTGAGCCACAAGACTTTAAACTTAAATGTAAACATATGTGCGCAACCCAGCTTATATAAAATATTAATAACCCATATAAGTGGAAAAAAATATAAGTTGACATATACAGTCTTATAAGTTTTAATAAAACCATCAAAGTTTCTAATAATTCTATTAACTGGGCTTACTATAATTAAAATTAACATATTGGAAAAGGAGATTTAATATGAAAAAATCCCTGAAGAGTAGTTTAATAATTATTGTTCTATTTGCGAGCGTTATTTTGTTGTCTGTTACGGCTTCAGCTCAGATTGCACCGTATTTAGATTTCGGCGGAAGTTACAATTATAGTGCAGGAGTACTTTCGTTCTCTGATAACTTCGCTTGGGGGATTGAATATGCTAACGGCGAATTTGATTGGCAAACAGAACCTGATTCTATTATGGGCGCTTCGGTATCATTTGGTACGCTCATGAACAGCAGCTCGAACAACCTTGTTTTTGGTCCTGCTCCCGGGGGTAGCACAGGGCCTGTCAGCTTTTCAGTTGATGGGTTTTTTACTGCGACACTTGACAATTTTGTTGTCAGTGATTCGAGGTTGAGCTGGGGTACGTTATCTAACATCACAGCAGTCAGCGGTGCGCCTTCATCACGGTATGTAGATGAATTGCTTGCTTATGGCGGGGGGATGGGAAATGTTTATATATATTTTACGCCAGATACGGGAGGAACAGAACTTTTTACCAACGATTCTTCAGGCTCTCTCGGCATAACAGTAGCAGCTCCTGAACCGATTAGTGCAATACTATTTGTTACTGGTGGGGCCACACTTGCTCTCAGACGGTTCCGTAAAAATAGATAGATCAGTCCTTCCCTCTGTGACGCGGGCAAAAATATTTCCAAAGTATAATGAATAGTTCATCAGAAATATAGTTACTAAAATATATGAGGAGGATGAAAAAAATGAAACGTATCGCTCGATTATTACTAATTTCACTTCTGATGGTTTTATCTCTTTTTGCTTTTGCAGAGCAGTGCCTGGCCCAATTAGATCTGATCCCTTATGTGCTTTTTAGAGGTTCATATACTGTGGGGGGGGCATTGACCCTTAATGCTGCAGTATATCAAGCGAAATATGAGGATAATACTACTTTGTTAGGAAATGTTGCCGATGAATCAATTATTACCGCGAAAGTAGTACTTTCAGGCGCTACCAGAACCGGACCTTATAGTTTCTTTGGTAGTCTTTCTAATCCTGATGATGTCAGTTTTTCAATTGTACATCCTATTGATGGATTTGTTTATTTTACCTCAAATTTAGCCGACAGTGAATTTGTACTAAGCGGTTTGTATTATACGCTGAATAACGGTTTGAACGCTAATGACCCTTTTACCCTTAATCTTTATAATATTGTTTTAAATACGGACACTACTCATCCTTCGCGATATATAGAGCAATTGAAAAAATATCTCGCTGCTTCGAATTTGAGCGGAATGAAGATGCAATTACGCATACCTTCGGGGGCAGGAAATTTTACAACTAGTGGTTCAGGCCAACTTACTTATGGTTTGATTGATGGTCTTCAGTCGCTGGAAGTCAGCGACGGACAGTCAGGATCATCAGATGATATGGTGTTGACGGTACAGAACTCTGCGCCTCATGCGGCTCCCGGTGCATGGAGTACTTATGAAATCAACACCGATGTATTCCTTGATGGAGATGTATCTGATTTTGACGGCGACTGGTTGGATTATAAATGGTTAGAAGGAACAAATGTTATTTGTTCAGGCACTATTCAGGCAAGTGCCGGAGGAGAACGTGTTGAGCTTCCTGTTTGTGTTACATCAAACTTGGGCCTTGGTATTCATATAATCAGCCTTGAAGTGTCTGATACGATAAACACGCCTGACAAGCAAGATACTGTGGTTACAATAAATGACAGTTCTGCTCCTACTATTGCTCCTGTTGCAAGTGCTTACATTATGTGGCCACCAAACCATTTAATGGTGAATATTGCTATCGATGCATATGCTTTCGATAATAGTGGATTGCCTGTTACATTGACAGTGTCTGTTGCCAGCAATGAACCTGTTGACGGTTTGGGTGATGGAGATATGGGCCCTGACTGGATTACCCCGGTAATAAACCAGGATACCGGAAGGATTGACTTACAGCTTCGTCGTGAACGTTCAGGTAGTGGTTCCGGCAGGGTTTATACTACAACAATAACTGCGACTGATAGTTCAGGCAATGCCAGCACAGCTTACGTGAATATTACGGTGCCGCATGATATGGCAAAAAAGAAGTAATAAGTCAACTGATTGAATATGTTAAGGGGAGCATGAGAACATGCTCCCCTTAATTTTTTCCGCACAAATAAAATGAAATAAGTCAAGGCAGAAGTTTAAGCTGGACTTTTTATTTAAACAAGATTTAAGTATTAATTACTTGCTTTAGTCAGATCCAACTTTATCAGGTTCAGCCTCTTTGGAAGTGTCTTCTTTAATCGATACATCTTTGACAAAATCAGAGCACTTAATATCTCTGCCGCTCACGGAGAACATTTTCTGACAGGTGGCCCTCCATGCGCATACTATGCAAATGTCTTTAGACATTTTGTCTCCCTGTTTATGTTATTTCAAATTCCTTGCGCCAAATAAATATAAGAACCGTTTCAATATTGGATGAAATATTTTCTTTTGCGTTTATTATAAAGATTTTTCTGTTAATATGGAACAGCTCTTTGACAATCCGCTCTGCGCTGATTACTTTTCTATATCGTCTGCGGAGTTCGTTTTCAAACATGGGGACGATCTTGTCCTTCATCCTCAACTCGGTATCGACAAAAAAGACCGAAATGTCCGGAGAGAGATCTTCTACACGGTCCAGAAAAAATGTAATTTCCCTTTCATAAATCCCTTTTGGCGGGGACGATTTTATCTCCATATAGAGCAGAGATGAATCGATTTTTGCCAGCAGATCGTAATCGCCTCCTACCTTTGGTCTCTTAAACTTGACACCCCATGCACACTCAGCATGAAAATCATTTTTAATCAGACGTGATACAAACCATTCGAGCGTTTCTCCGAAGCTCTTTACAGGGCGTTTAGTGAGGCGATAACTTTTACCGATTGGTTCGGCGAGTCCTGCTTTCAGAATGAAATCGATGTACCTGGCTGAGACCTCTTTAGTTGTATAACGGGTGACTTTTTCAAGAGTGAAAGAGTCCTGGTGTTTAATTACGTCCCTGAGAAACAGCCTGAAGGAGTATTTTTTCAGCTTATTATAAAAGGCTGCAACATATTTCCTGTCCGGCACAAGCCGGTCGTCTGATGGTCCTTGCCTGTAGATGGTGAATCCCCGCCGCTTCAGCATGATTTCCAGGGAAGGGGTGAGGCCGGAGATTATTTTCTTGAGACGCCTGATCTCGGCTTTAAGGAGTTTAACGTCATCAGTCATCAAGTTACATAATTTCTTCGATCTTGTCCCAGTCGACACTGTTCTTGATACAATCATATACGTGAAGCCGAATGCCCTGCGTTTTTACCCGTGTCCCGTTGATTCTTATTCCAAGGGCGGTGATCTTTTCAGAATGTATGCCTTTTTCTATTTCATAGTCGCAGGCGATCCCGATGACGCCTTTTATATTTTTCCTCTGAACGAGTCTTTTAGTAAAGCCTACACTGGGAGTAATATAAAACTGATAACCTTTGTTTTCTGCGGATTCAAATATTTTACCGCACCCGCAAAGCTTGCATTTGCTGCATAATACCCCGTCAGACTTGGAGAATCTGGCAGGACATTTATCGTCAATAAGACAATGTGGAAGAATCACTGCGATATCTTCTTTCCTGAGTTTTTGAAATTCTTTTCTGTAATAGTCATTGATTGTCGACATTATATCGGTCCGTTTCAGTCCCAACATACCCTGAAGTTTGTACGTGTAAATATGTCCCAGAAATTTTAATTTGCCGAACATTAACATATTCCTACAAAATATAAATTTAACTATCAATAAGTCTAATCTCTAAATTAACTATTTGCAATATGAGGAATTTAAATTTTACTGGAAAGGGAATTATAAAAAATGTTCCGGCAATATCCAATATAAAAGCGACTAGTATGGATTTTAATAAAAAAGAAAAGGTTAAGGGTGGGGACCCGTAACCTCGTCGCAATCTATACTCAATTGTTCTGTATACTAACGGAGTGCTGCCTGGTAAGTCTGTCTGGATTTCATCAGCTTAAAGCTTTCCGAACCTTCTTCCCGCTTGACCAGTTTGAATATTTCACATGACATACAGGAAACCTGCTTTTGAGCGAAATCTCCCTGGACTTTTCCTCCACAGAAAGTGCCGGCAACCGCCCAACAGATACGGCCTCCGTTCTTCCCGCTGTTTATTCCATTTGCAGAAATGTCAGCGGCTGCCGGACAAACTCCCAGCTCTGCAGTCTTTGCTCCCCCCGGTTCTCTTCCGCACTTCTTCATTTCCCAACAGTTTAGTTTTTGCATTCTCCTACCTCCTTCCTATCTTTAGGTTTGCAAGAACAATGCCTGTAAAATAATATAGCAAAGTGTAAATATATTAGACATATATATGAGTGTCATTGAATGAGACTGGGCTTTTTATAGCAACTGTGCGTGATATCCCTCAGGTAATTTGATATATAACCTTAAGGTATTGGTTTATGAATATTTATTGCCTGTAATATATGAATGTCTTTTTGAATGGGGTTTACCAAGTTCCTTTCAATTAGTATAATTAATAGCCCGGTTTCTTTATGTAATCATCTGAAAGGAGTGAAAGATGGAGCTTGCCGATATCTTATCTCTTGATAAATGGCTTGAACTGGAAAAAGATATTTTCAACAGGTCCGGTCTGGCCTCAAATGTATTCAACGTTGAAGGTATAAGAATTACGGATTATAAGGTGTGGGTCAACCGTATTTGCCCGGCAATTAAAGCGGACGACAGGGGGCAGACCTTTATTTGCGCCGTGGCCCATATGAACGTTGCCGGCTTGGCAAGGGAAAGCAAAAAACCATTTGCAGGCGAATGCGATGCCGGTTTGTTAAAGCTTGTTGTTCCAATATTTGTTAATGACGAATTTTCAGGCGCTGTAGGGGCATGCGGCCTTTTGCTTGACGACGGAGAAGTCGATTCATTTATGGTAAACAGGACCATCGGGATGGATGATGATAAAATTGCGGAGTTGTCCGGCGACATCAGAAGGATAACTAGTGATGATGTGGAGGAATTGGGGAAATATATTACGGAGCGCATAGATAAGATTGTGGGTGATTACAAACCCAGATAAGCCTTTTTTACCGCCTCATTTGAAAGAAGCCTGCGGGCGTCATCCTCAAGTACAATCCTGCCGTTTTCCATTACGTATCCCCTGTGTGCGGCCTGCAGGGCAAGGTTGGCATTTTGTTCCACGAGAAAGATGGTCGTTTTTTGCTCGGAGTTGATCTTCCTGATTATATCGAATATCTGCCTGACAATCTTGGGCGCTAGCCCCAGCGACGGTTCGTCCAATAATAACAGGCGAGGCCTCGCCATAAGCGCCCTGGATATGGCTAGCATCTGCTGTTCCCCTCCGCTTAATGTCCCGCCTGCCTGATGCCGTCTTTCTGTAAGAATGGGAAACAGCCCGAATACATATTCAATGTCCTCTGCTATACCGTCTTTGTCTGTCCGCAGAAACGCCCCCATATGCAGGTTTTCCATTACCGTCAATCGGGGGAATATATGACGTCCCTCAGGCGCCTGGGATATGCCGAGTGAGACTATTTTATCGGGACTCATATCATGAATTGGATGACCCATGAAAAGTATCTCCCCTGATCCGGGCGAAACGATCCCAGAGATCGACATAAGCGTGGTAGTTTTCCCCGCCCCGTTAGATCCGATCAGAGTTATTATTTCCCCTTCGGAGATTTCAATATTCACACCTTTTAAGGCCTGTATATTCCCATAGAATGTTTTTACATTGACAAGTTTAAGCAACGAACTCTTCTCCAAGGTATGCCTTAATCACAATGGGATTGTTTCTTATCTCCTCCGGCGTGCCCTCTGCGATTTTTTCCCCGTAATCCATAACGACTATACGGTCTGATATGCTCATGACGAGCCTCATGTCATGTTCAATAAGAAGGATGGAGATGTTCTCTTCATCTCTTATCCGTGTAATCAACTCATCAAGCGCCCTGGTCTCCTGCGGGTTCATGCCTGCGGCCGGTTCATCCAGAAGGAGGAGGAACGGCCCTGTTGCCATGGCCCTAGCTATTTCAAGACGCCTCTGCGCCCCGTACGGCAGGTTTTTAGCAAGCTCATTTACATAGGATGAAAGTTCTACCTTTTCCAGTATGCCGTAACTCTTCCGGACAACCTCCTTCTCTTCATTGATAGTTGACTTCCCCCTGAATATGGCCCCTGCGATCCGCGTCCGGGTGCGGCAATGACGGCCGATCATGACATTTTCAAGGACACTCATGTTGGGGAAAAGACGTATGTTCTGAAAGGTCCTGGCCATGCCTTTTCTTGTAATGATATTCGGCTTCAGTCCGTTTATACGTTCAGGTTTGTTCCCGTGAGGTGAAATGAATATATCTCCTTCGGAAGGGACATACAATCCCGTTATACAATTAAACAAAGTGGTCTTGCCTGCCCCGTTAGGACCGATCAACGCGAGTATCTCTCCCTCCCGGACTTCAAAGTCAAGATGATCAACTGCGCGCAGGCCGCCGAAATCCATGCTCAGTCCCTCAACCTTCAGTATTGGTTTCATTGCCTTGTTCCCTCACTGCCGTTGATGCCTTCAAACTTATAAATGCGCCGGACATTACCACTTATCCCCTGAGGACGAAAGACCATCATTACCACAAGAATAGCGCCGAACAGGAGCATCCTGTATTCTGAAAAGGCCCTCAAATATTCCGGGAGTAGGACCAGGACAAAAGCCCCTATGATAACGCCCATGATCGAGCCCATGCCCCCCAACACGACAATGGAAAGTATTATGGCTGACTCCAGGAAGGTGAAGCTTGCGGGATTAATAAATGTCGTCTTGGCTGCAAACAGCACACCCATCATCCCGGCCCATGTTGCCCCAAGCGCAAAGGCGGAGAGCTTTGTCTTTGTCTTGTCTATGCCCATGGCCTGGCATGCTATCTCGTCCTCCCTCAGGGCGACCCAGGCCCTGCCTATCCTGGAATCACGGAGCCTGTTGACGACAAAGATCGTAAACAGCGTTAAGGCAATCATGAGGAAGTAAATATAGATGGTCGCACTATGAAGAGACAATTGCATCCCGAATAGAGCCGGCCTGTCGATGTTTGCAATGCCGCTCGGGCCGAATGAGAAATCGTTCCAGTTTTCAAGAATAAGCCTGATGATTTCACCGAACCCGAGGGTCACTATCGCGAGGTAATCACCACGCAGGCGCAGCACCGGGAACCCGAGGAGTATCCCGAAGAGGGCAGCTATAAAAGCCCCTGCTGGAAGCGCAGCCCAGAACCCGATCCCAAAATGATGGTTCAACAGGCCGTAGCTATAAGCGCCAACAGCATAGAATGCAACATATCCCAGGTCCAGCAGGCCCGCAAGACCCACGACTATATTTAGGCCGAGCCCGAGCACAACGTACATGAGGGCGGTGGTCATGATATTGACCTGATATGCTGAGAAGATAAACGGGAAGGAAATACTGAATACTGCAAGAAGGACAAACAGGGGAACATAGCGCCTCGGCCTTTCATGGACACGCTGAATAAAGGAGGTCTTATCAAGCCCGGACCCTGTCTTTTTCAGGCCGGCCTCTTTTCGCTTTATCATATAACGCCAGACAAAAGACAGGACAAAACTCCCTGCGCCGACAAGGACCATGTTCAGCCATCGCCATTCGACAAGCTTCTCAACCGGGTTGACCCGAACAACCATGACCGGAAAGGTCAGGAACATGAAATTTGTTATTTGTCATTTGGAATTTATATTATTTAAACTTTCTGCGCCTTCGATTTGCCTAACAGGCCCGCAGGCCTGAATATAAGTATCAGCACGAGCAGCGCAAACGCAAAGACATCTTCATAATCGCTTGACACATAGCCAGTCGCGAAGCTTTCCGTCCACCCAAGTACAAACCCTCCGAGGACAGCGCCGGGAATACTCCCAATCCCACCGAGCACGGCAGCAGTGAATGCCTTGATCCCCGCGATAAAGCCGATGTAGAAATTGATCTGCCCTATATGTGACGCAATGAGTACGCCCCCTATGGCGGCCAGGGCAGAGCCGATTACAAATGTAATGGAGATGATCCGGTTGACGTCTACTCCCACGAGCATTGCCATTTTCCTGTCCTGGGCCGTTGCGCGCATGGCCGTCCCGATTTTTGTGAATTTAATGACCAGGGTCAATACAATCATGACAATCGCAGTCGTCAGAAATATCATCAGCTCCGTTGAGCTGATGATATGCTCATATGGTTTCATGAATTTGAATTCCGGGACAAGACTTGGGAAGGGGAGAAAATCAGACGTCTGAGCCAGCAACACATAATTCTGCAGAAAGATCGACATGCCGATGGCGCTGATCAAAGGGGAAAGACGCGGCGCATGCCGAAGGGGTTTATAGGCGATCTTTTCCAGGGTAAAGCCATATGCGGATGAATATATGACTGCAACCAGAGACGCGAGAACGAGTATGGCGATTTCGTTAAAACCATATAGCGTCAGGACGCTTGCAACGATCAGTGCGGTAAATGCGCCGATCATATATATCTCGCCGTGGGCAAAGTTGATCAGCTCGATTATGCCGTATACCATTGTGTAGCCGAGGGCTATCAGGGCATAGATGCTTCCCCTTGTCAGGCCGCCCAGAAACAGTTGGATAAAGTATTCCATAACGGTTTTTATAATACGTGATTTATTAATTAATTTGAAATAAAACCGATGGGTCACAGAGAGGAGCAAAAAGGGACAAGCTTAAAGCTTATCCCTGAGGGTAAATCATATTCAAGCTATTTAACCTCAACATACTCGCCGTTCTTTACCTGATACATAGAGAACCCCACGCCAATCGCATCCCCGCGTTCGTCAAACTTGATCTTCCCAAGAGGCGTATCCACGTATTCGGTCCGCAGCGCATTGGAGACAGCTTGATAATCCGTGGAGCCCGCCTTCTCTATCGCATTAAGCAGCGCCAGTGTTGCGGCATAGGCATTGAGAAAGAAGGCCCCGGGGTCTGATCCGTAGGCTTTTTTATGTGCATCGGTTGCAGCTATTGCAAGGGGATTTTTTGAAACATCCTTTGGCCCGGTGGCATAAACGCCTTCCGCATATTCACCCGCGACTTTAATAAAGGTCATGTCCTTAACTCCGTCATCGGAGATAAAAAATGTATCCATCTTTTTCTTGCGCATAAGCATAACAAGCTTGGACGCCTCGGGATGATAACCGCCGTATATCACGGCCTCGGCCCCTGAGTTTTTTATCTTCTGGATTACGGCGGAATAATCGACCGCGCCGGGAGTGATGCCTTCAAACAAGACCACTTCCGCCCTGCCTGATTTATCGAGGAAATCCTTTGCAAACTCCGCAAGACCTTTTCCATAATCGCCTTTGTCATGCAATACGGCCATTTTTTTCAGCTTCAGTGTATCCAGTGCAAAATCAACTTCAAGCCTGGCCTGCGCGTCATCAGAGGCAATGGTGCGGTAGAAGTTGGGATAATCCCCGCTCTGGGTCAAAGGTGGATTTGTCGCTGAGGGAGACATGGTTATGATCTTCGATTCCTTATAAATCCCCAACGCGGCTTTTGTGGCCCCGCTGCAGATATGACCGAGAACAACATGAACGCCCTGAGACAGGAGTTTAGAGGCTGTGTTGGTGGCCACTTCAGGTTTGCAGACATCATCCTCGACAAGCAGCGCCACTTTTTTACCGAGTATGCCGCCTTTTGCGTTAACGTCTTTTACAACGAGCTCTGCAGCCTTCACTGTCGGCAGTCCGTATGACGCAAGGTCACCGCTATGGGCCCCTGCAACTCCTACTTTGATTGATCCGGTTTCTTGTTTAGTGCAAGACACGGCAATGATCATCGATAGAATAATGGCGGCTGCAGGTAATAATCTCTCTCTAAGATTTTTCATGTGGATACACCCCCCTTGAAGCAATCGTAATGTTATCAATGCAAGGAACCACGCCATTATATTAATTGTAGAAAAACAAAGTCAACAACATGAGAGGGGAAAGGTTGACATCATCAATAAGAGTGATATCATGGTTTTAAGAAGCATCATTCAGAAAACAATTGCAAGGAGGAAAATATGCATACGCCAATTAAGAATAAG
The DNA here is from genome assembly GCA_016222915.1 of Nitrospirota bacterium. Taxonomy (GTDB): domain Bacteria; phylum Nitrospirota; class Thermodesulfovibrionia; order UBA6902; family UBA6902; genus UBA6902. The sequence goes on from JACRQA010000063.1 coordinate 11,958, forward strand.
ATACTGGCAGGTATTTTCATTTTCAGTCTCTTAGCAGTGATCAACTGCGGAAGCGGCGGAAGTAGCGGAGGAGGCGGTGGAAATGTGCCCCCGGGTGACGGCGGGCCACCGCCAGGCGGCGCGATTATACCTGTTGCCGATACCTTCAACTGGACAGGCAACACCACCATGACAGTGGCTGCTCCCAATGGCGTGCTTGCCAATGATCCCGCAGGAGCTGTAATTTGGGGCGCAGAACGTTGCCGATACCTTTACTTACACGGTGAGCGGCGCAGCTCCGGTCACGGTGACTATCAATCTTGCGGAGCGCGTCTGGTTCGTCCGCAATAATGCAGGCGCGGGCCAGGGGAACGATCAAGCTCCTTTCCAGACTCTTGCCCAGGCCGAGACTGCCTCTGACGTCAATGACACCATATTCGTATATTCAGGTGATTTGGCGACTACCGGGCAGGATGTCGGTATTACCCTCAAGAGCGGTCAGAAGCTGATTGGCGAAGGGGTGGGACTTAGCTTAAACGGTGTTGTTATTGTTCCTGCTGCTACTGCCCCAAAAATTTCAAACGCAGCGTTGATTGCCCCGGCAAACATCCCGGTGGTGATGCTTGCCACCGGAAATGAGGTTGCAGGTCTTGCCATAGAGGCTTCCTCTAACGAGGCTATCCTGGCGCTTAGCGGAACGGGACATAACCTGCACAATAACACCATAACCTTCGGAGCTGGAGGGAGGGAAGGTATCCGTCTCCTGGGGAATGTCACAGGCAACGTATTAATCAGTAATAACACCATTACCGGTGCTCTTAGAGACGGGATTAAAGTGACGAACAACGAGGCTCTGGATGGTGCTAACGTGGCACCTACTCCGATGGTTGCTACTGTGACTATGAACGGTAACACTATCAAAAATTCTGCCCAGGACGGCATCAGGGGCTCCCTTAATGACGTGGTTGCCGGGTCTACAAGTGTCACCCTAATAGTACAGACCAATACCATTGAAAACTCAGGCACTGCAGGGGCAGATGAAGGGATCAATATAGACAGCTTTGGCTCTGCCCGGGTGACTGCGGGTATTTCAGGGAACACGATATCTATAAGCTCTGCCGAGGCTATCGACTTATCGGCCGATGGCAACTCAATTATGTCCGCAGAGGTTTCCGGCAACCGCCTCGCCAATAGTCAAGGAGTTTCCGACTTTCTGGCCCAACTCACCGCTGGCAGCACGGGTTCCATGTGCCTTGAGTTGTTTAATAACGTTAATACTACACTGCCCCCACCTCTACCTCCGCTTTCTACATTTACGGTAAACAATAATGCTGGCGTTGTAATTTTGTTATTTGAAGGCGTAAATGAAATCAAAAACGATACTGCGGTCGATCGCAACGCGGGGGTCGGAGGGATAGACAATGTACTGCAAGGGGCCTGTAACATACCCGCACTATGACACGTTGTTTTCACCCGTTCCTTACTCCCCTCCCATCACGGGAGGGGAGGGTAACTCAGCATCCTATCAGAAGAGGCTTGGAACGCACAAGCTATTTTCTACTCAATCATTAATTTTCCGCCGTCTATCGTCAGTTGTCCATCCGTAATAGTCACATCACCATTGAGTATCGTTGCACCTGAAGGGGCTGTATAGCTGCAATCATACCCGACCTGCAGATACACAGACTTGCCATTATTAATGAGGAGATTACCGGTCAACCACTGAGTATGTGCCTGAATGATATCTCCACCGACTGCTGCCTCGTAGGCGGTCTGAAGCGAGGGGTAGGGAGCGTTGCCGATCTTTACAACAGGAGCAACAGGACAGGAGTCGCTACCGTCAAGGATTAAATCGCCGTCTGTGTCATTATTCGCAGGATCAGAGCCTATTGAGAACTCCATAACATTAGTCAGACCATCCGAATCGGAATCCGTAATGCCTCCATCGGCAGGGTTATTAGGGTCCAATCCATAATTTATTTCAAATATATCGGGTATCCCGTCATTGTCATCATCGGTGTCACATGCGTCTTTAATACCGTCATTATCAAAATCCGGATAAAGCGCCCCTTCGTCGATCAACATATTACAGTTATTGTCTACCCCATCACATATTTCAGGCGCTCCCGGGTAAATAGACGGATCACCGTCATTACAATCTACATCTGAGAGATGGCCGTCATTGTCTATATCAAAGGGGGCATTTGTGGCATACTTGAGGTCACTAACGACTCTATCGTAATAGCTGATATGCACGCTATTATTGGAATCTGTTGCTATGGAAGTATACCCTTGATTACCGATGGAATCTATAACGACAGCAGAAACCCAACTGCCTGACGCATTTGTCACATACCGGATGTCAAATGCTAAGCCATAGCTAATGTGTACCTTATTGTTTGAATCTACATCTATTGAAGGGGGCTCACTCCAAAAGGCCGTGGGATCAACAATAGTTATGGTCCAACTGCCCGAAGCATTTGTGGCATACGTGAGGATTTGATAATAAGCCCCGGAATAGCTGATATGGGCCTTGTTATTGGAATCTACCGCTATGGAAGAATGCTTGATTAAAGAAGAAGTACCCACGGAATCCACAGTCGCTACAACCCAACTGTCCGAGGCATTTGTAGCATACTTAAGGTAGTAGTTGGGGTTAAGATACCCAAAGTAGCTGATATGTGCCTTGTTATTGGAATCTATCACTATGGAAGTGAAAGTAGACGACCCCCCTCCTGTATCTATAATAACGGTAACCCAACCTCCTGATGCATTTGTGGCGTATCTGAGGCTGCCATCTTTGTAATAACTGATGTGTATAGCGTTGTTTGAATCTATAGCCAGAGATGAATTATAACCGGAATCGATAACAGCAGTGACCCAACTACCTGAGGCATTTGTCGCATACTTGACGTGATTAGTTGCATCATGATAGCTGATATGCGCTTTGTTGTTGGAGTCTATCGCTATGGAAGTATACTGCTGAAAAACTCCATAACCTATAGAATCAATAGAAAAAGTAACCCAACTGCCCGAGGTATTTGTAGCATACTTAAGGTAGTAATCAGCGTTACGTCGCTCAATGTAGCTGATATGTGTCTTGTTATCCGAATCAATCGCAATGGAACTATAATTATTGATATAGACCGCGGGCTCCACAGGTGTAATGGCCCAACTGCCTGGTACATTAGTGAGGTACCTGAGCTCGCCATCGGTGGGCTGATAGCTGATATGTACGTTGTTGTTTGAATCTGTTGCTATGGAAGTATACTTAATTCCACGGCCTGGACCTGCTGAATCTACAACAGCAGTAACCCAGTTGCCGGATGTATTAGTTGCATACTTAAATGCCCAATTGGTGTAATCAAAATAGCTGATATGTGCCTTATCCGTAGAATCAAGCGCTATCGAGGTATACTGCCCTACATATCCTGTAGAATCCACAGTAGTAATGACCCAACTTCCTGATGCATTTGTGACGTACTTGAGATCGCTATTACTATCAAAATAGCTGATATGTGCCTTACCCGTGGAATCAAGCGCTATCGAGGTATACTGTCCTGCATAAGCTGTAGAATCCACAGTAGTAATGACCCAACTGCCTGAGGTATTTGTGGCATACTTAAGGCTGTAATTATAATAGCTTATATGCACCTTGTTATTGGAATCTATCGCTATGGACGAATACTCACCAAATGATCCTCCTATAAAATCTATAGTAGCAGTAATCCAAGCGCCAGATGCATTTGTAGCATATTTGAGAGTGTTATTAGCAGAATCATAATAGCTGATGTGGGCCTTGTTATTTGAATCTGTTGCTATGGAAGTACTTTGACCTGAATCCACTTCAAATTGCCCTATAGAATCTATAACGACAGTAACCCAGTCGCCTGACGCGTTTGTGGCATACTTGACGAGTCTATTGGGAGAATCATAATAACTTATATGCACTTTATTGTCTGAATCTATGTTCACTGACGCAGAGTGCCCGACCCCCGGAGAACTGTCCACTGTTTCAGAAATCCATGCTATGCCGTCATTATATGCATGGTAAAGGTGGTCGCCTCCATATGCGATATGCGGCCTGTCTGACTTGTCTATCGTAATGGTTCGTTGAGAAAGAGAATCGAAATTCTTCGGGCAATCCACGCAGTAAATCCGAAAATCACATATTTGGGTCAAGGGACAATTGTCATATCCATCGGAAATCCCGTCGTTATCATCATCGTTGTCACATGTGTTACCCATACCGTCTGCATCGTTGTCTTCCTGAGATGGATTGTACGTCAGGGTGCAATTGTCGATTGCGTCAATGACCTCATCGTCGTCATCATCAGGGTCACACATATCCCCAATATCGTCGCCGTCCGTATCCTTCTGATCGGGATTGGATATGAGAGGACAATTGTCGTCTTCATCAAGTAGGCCGTCTCCATCGGCGTCTCCTGCACAGTCCGGGGCCGGTTCATTAATGCATGGATCACAGGCGTCCCCTATATTGTCACCGTCTGCATCCATCTGATCAGGATTATGAACAGACATGCAATTGTCGGAGTTGTCTCCCACTCTATCACCTGCGTACATATATATACTTTTGTTGCCGTAATCCGACCAAACAATGCGGTTTCCTGAGATAGCCGGTGTCATATGATACTGATGTGAGGTATTGGAACTGATCTGTATTTCAGGACCGAAAGAATCATCAGCCATTATCTCCTTCATATAAAGGTTTGTGTATGTATTTCTAAAATCCAGCCATACAATACGGTCCCCTGAGATAGCTGGATACTGCTGATATGAGGCATTTGACGTGACCTGTATCTCAGGGCCTAATGTGCCGTCAGGGTTTATCTCTCTCATATATATGTCATCGTTCCCATTTCTAAAATCCTGCCATACAATACGGTTTCCTGAGATAGCTGGGGAATACTGAGTCGAGGTATTTGAGGTAACCGGAACTTCTGGACCCAATACGCCATTAAGCGTTATCTCTTTCATATAGATATCGTAGTTGCCGTTTTTGCTATCCACCCATACAATCCGGTTTCCTGAGATAGCCGGAATCCGCGGATTTGAGGTATTTGGCGTAACCTGTATCTCAGAGCCTAATGTGCCATCAGGGTTTATCTCTCTCATATATATGTCGCTATTCTCGTTTCCGTAATCTCCCCACACAACACGGTTACCTGAGATAGCCGGAGTCCGCTGATATGAGGTATTTGAGGTAACCTGTATCTCAGGGCCTAATGTGCCGTCAGAGTTTATCTCTCTCATATAGATATCCCAGTTGCCGTTCCTGTTATCTTCCCATACAATCCGGTTTCCCGAGATAGCCGGAGCATACTGGTATGAGGTATTTGAGGTAACCTGTATTTCAGGCGCAAAGGTACCGTCAGACCTTATCTCGCGCATATAAATGTCACTATTCCCGTTTCTGGAATCAGCCCATACAATCCGGTTAATAGAGATAGCCAAAGTCGACACGGTACCGTAAGTAACTCGCCGCTCATTCCCATCAGAATCTTTGGTCTCTAACGGATCAAGAGGGAATGCATCAATCAAATCATTCACCCCATCGTCGTCCGTGTCCTGATTAAATGGATCTGTTCCTATGGTCTCCTCTTCAACATCAATCAGGCCGTCATTATCATCGTCATTGTCACAAACATCTCCAATGCCGTCACTTTCAGTATCCGTCTGCTCCAAATTGGAAATTAAAAGGCAATTGTCATCTCCATCCCGAACTCCATCGCTGTCCGTGTCAGGATTTGTAGGATTGGTTCCTGATTGATATTCCTGAAGATTTGTCATGCCGTCCTGATCGTAATTATCACTGGAGCTTTGCGATAAGTTCCCGAAAAATTCCAACTCCCATTGATCAGGCAGGTCATCATTGTCATTATCCTCGTCGCATACATCGCCTATGCTGTCTCCATCAATGTTAGCTTGATCCGGATTGTAGATAGATTGACAGTTGTCACAAGGATCGCCTACGCCGTCACTATCTGTATCTGACTGATCGGCGCTTGAAGTAGTCGGACAATTATCAATTGTACAGGTATTTGCCGGATATCCAGGGTTGCCGTATCCGTCTCCGTCAGTATCAGTGCAGGAATCGCACGAATCGCCTATGCGGTCTCCGTCGGCATCAATATAGCTTTCACATACCATATAATAATTTGCATAAACCCCGTAACCATCGCCATAGCCGGCCATGCCGCCCCACCTATCAGAATTCACATGTTCATATTCATAGCTGCCCCATGCAATTACGAAATCTCCATATTGGTTAATCGCGACTCCGGGTTTTTCATTCCAGATTGTTTTGCTCGGTTCATTTATAGGATAAGTGGACTCATTTGAATGCTTTTCCATGTCGAGCATTGTTGAATTATATGAATTTACTCTGAATTCATTGCTAATTGGAGTGGCAGAAGAATTATATCTTCTAGCATATATTCCGTGGCCGCCGCCATCCTGGCCGTTGCTTTGCCAGGCAACTGTAAAGTCTCCGTTTTCATTCATTGCAATATTAGGCCCCCACTGGTCATGCGCCGTAGTGTGCGCCGCAGAGTTATTAATCTGAAATTCATTGGTAACCTGGTTTGCAAAGGTCCTCTGGCCATCTGAAGAAATGCTGTAATAATTATATAAACGGCCGTAAACATCAGAGGCATCCAACCATATGTTTGGATTGCTAGGCCGATAACGATCTCCCCATACAACGGCAATATTGCCGTTATTATTAATTGCGGGAGTTGGGTACTCCTGGTCGCAAAGCCCAAGCATTCCGTAATAATCATTTACCTGAAACTTGTCTGTTCTCGGGCTTCCGTCGCTGTTATATATTCTTGCCTTAACATTGTCCCATTCATAACATTGAAACTCCAGCCATGTGACTACAAAAGTTCCATTCGGTGCCATGGCCACGGTCGGATAATAGGCGTAATTGTAAGTGAAGAACAGGCAATGGTCGTTCTCAGTCCATTCGTAATCAGGATGTGGAGGTTGACTGATCATAGGCGTATTATAAGAGCGTGCCCAGTACTCATTTCCTCCAAGATGAGTGAAATGATAATCACCAAGACGTGTAAATGACAATGAGTCTGCTGAAACCAGGCCTGCAAAAATGGAGTTGTCACACCTAAGGCAGCTATTACCGTCGTCACATCTATCCATGCAGGTTGGCGCTGCATAAACTATTATATATCTTCCGCTTGCGTCAATGCCGACAGACGGACCACCCACAGGTCGGATCACATTTCTTAATTCTTCGTCATCGTAATCATTTGGCAGGTAATGCCATAGATACCACCCACCCATGTAATTGCCATTTGAAGAATATTTATAGACATACCAGTAAATTATCAGTGGCTGTTGAGAACAACCATCATAAATATTATCTTTAAATGCAACCACAAATTCACCGCTGTCATTCATGGCAACCGACGGACCATGGTATTCGGAATAATAAACGCTTGAGGCCACTGGAATTTCTGAGCCGACAGGACTTCCTGAAGCATTAAATCTCTGCGCACGTATGCCGATGGACGAATCCTGCCATACAACAACATAAGCTCCATTGGCATTCATTGCTACAGCAGGCTTGCGCTTTGACGGATAACCGTAAGTCTTCACTGCAAACTCACCGCTAACCGGCCGCAAATCTCCTGTAGTGAAAATCCATGAATAAGGAGCTATGCCGCCTCCGCTGACAGTGGCCGTGTACATTGTGCCAGGGAGCAAATCATCGGATGTAGAAAACACGAGTCTATAGCAATTTTCTAGAGCCCGATATACGGGGGTGGTGCTGCTGTAATAATAACTAAGGATATTGCAATCATCCTTGTAATCAATTGATATGCCTGCAAGCGGAGGGATAAAGCTGATATTTACATTTGCAGGGTTCACAGCCGAGTCTAATCTGACCGAAATCGGCAGATACGTAGGCACACCGATAGCGTATCTATCAGGATGGGTGGAGAGGACTGTGGCAGCAAAACTCATATTGAAATTCCCTGTCAATAATATTAAAGAAACAAACCACGTTAAAGAGATGAATAGTTTTTTCATTATGCCGCCTCCTTTTTCAGATTAACCAGTCAGACTATTGATAATAAGGCCCATCCCAAGGCCTTAAAAGGGATCATGATGATATGAGTGTACCCACAATTATTAAAGCAACACGCAGTACCAGACCCACAGTCGTCATTAGTACCTTTAAAAGACTGATTGCTGATAATACTGAGTCTCATAGCCATGCCCCTTCATTCAGTCAGGTTATTAAAAATTCCCTTCACCCCCTTTGCCAAAGGGGGAACAATAAAGGCGTCCTGACTTTCTCGGACGCCTTCCTATTAATTGCAATATAAAATATTAACTCTTTTTTGACGACTTGATGCCATAGAATTAGCCCCGTATTAATCCGTACATCAATTGTTTTGACCCGTTAACAGCTTAAATAAAATGAAGCGGTTTTATGATTGCATATTCCTGATTTCCTGTCAAGGAAAAACTACTGGAAAAAATACAGAAAAAATATCAGATATATTTTGAATTCTGTGTTAAATTTTGTTTGAATCCCACACGTTTTTATATAAAATTTTCTTCTATGTTAAAATACACCTTATTTAAAAAGGTGAGGGTCCCATGAAAAGAATTCTGGTCACAGGCGGCGCAGGTTTTTTAGGTTCACATCTTTGCGAGAGGTTGCTTAATGACGGGCATGAAGTCCTTTGCGTTGATAATTTCTACACGGGCCGCAGGTCCAACATTGTTAATTTGATCCCGAAGCCATTCTTTGAAGTATTGAGACATGATGTATGCTTTCCCCTTTATGTTGAAGTCGATGAGATATATAATCTGGCATGTCCTGCCTCGCCGGTCCATTACCAGTTTGACCCTGTGCAGACTACAAAGACTTCCGTTCACGGGGCCATCAATATGCTGGGGCTTGCCAAGCGAGTGAAGGCCAAGATATTCCAGGCGTCGACTTCAGAGGTTTACGGCGATCCTCAGATCCACCCGCAGCCTGAGTCCTACTGGGGCAATGTGAACCCCGTTGGTTACCGGTCCTGCTATGACGAGGGGAAACGCTGCGCCCTTTGACTATAAGCGCCAGCACAAACTTAGAATCAAGGTTGCCAGGATATTTAATACATACGGCCCCAGGATGCACCCTGATGACGGCCGCGTTGTCAGCAATTTCATAATGCAGGCCCTGAAGGGGAAGCCGATCACTGTTTATGGGAAAGGGCAGCAGACACGCAGCTTCTGTTATGTCGACGACATGATCGACGGCTTTGTCAGGCTTATGGCCACGCCTGATGAATTTACAGGCCCGGTGAATCTTGGCAACCCCACGGAGTTTACCATCCTGGAGCTTGCTCATAAAGTCATAGAGCTGACCAAATCAAAATCAAAGATTGTATTCAAGACCCTGCCGCATGACGACCCCACACAGCGGCAGCCTAATATCTCCCTCGCAAAAAAGACCCTCAAATGGAAGCCCAAGGTCGATCTCGAAGACGGGCTTAAAGAGACGATAGAATATTTCAGGAACTTGAAGATCGATCCGTGATAATTATTGATACCTGTAATATGTAAGGGCACGGCGCGCCGTGCCCTTATTAAGACCCCCCTTGAACCTGGGAGTGATTCAGTATAAACTTGTATTGAACAACTTCTCATGAAAACCATATCACTGAATATAGACGGCAAATACATCCGGACCACTGAAGGGAATTCCATCCTTGCCGCCGCACGAGAAAGCGGAATCTACATACCCACCCTTTGTTATCACCCAAGGACCAGGCAGGCCGGCAAATGCAGGATATGCGTTGTTGAAGTCAAAGGCCTGCCGGGACTGCAGGTCTCATGTTCCATCCAGGCCCAGGACGGCATGGTAGTGCTCACGAATACGGACAGGGTCATTGAGACGAGGAAGATGATCGTGGAGCTGTACCTTTCAAGCGGCAGGCACGATTGTCTTTCATGCGAGGCAAGCGGTGAATGCGAGCTCCAGGACGCTGCATATCATCTCGGCATCACGAAGTCCGGTTTTCCGGTCATTGATAAAAATATCCCGGTCGATCATTCAAGCCCGATGATAATCCGGGACATGAATAAATGCATTCAATGCTACCGCTGCATCATCGGGTGTGATGACATTGCCGTCAACGAAGTCCTGGACATGGGCTATCGTGGCAGCAAAATGACTGTTGTCTGCGATACTGACAAACCCATGGGTAAATCCTCCTGCGTGGTTTGCGGAGAGTGCGTGCAGCTTTGCCCGACCGGGGCTCTGGTTGAGAAGAAGGCCGTTGGCAAAGGAAGGACCTGGGAAATTGAGCAAGTCAAGACGACCTGCCCGTACTGCGGCATCGGCTGCCAGATGCATCTGCATGTAAAAGACAATAAGATAATCAAGGTCACCGGGGTGGAAGACGTAGAGCCGAACTATGGCTCCCTTTGCGTGAAGGGAAGATTCGGATACGATTTTGTCCATGCGCCTGACCGCCTGAAGACACCTATGATACGAAAGGACGGAAGACTTGAAGAGGCCGGCTGGGAAGAGGCCTTAGATTATACGGCAAAAAGGCTTTTAGAGATCAAACAGAAGCATGGCCCGGATTCCATAGTCGGCATAGGATGCGCGAGGTCCACAAATGAGAGCAACTATGTGATGATGAAATTTATGCGCATGGCCATAGGCACAAACAACGTCGACCATTGCGCGCGCACGTGACACGCCCCAACGGTGGCCGGTCTGGCCTCCACATTAGGGGCAGGGGCAATATGCATGAGATAATAAAGAACGAATGGCATGATCGCGCATTTATTGAAAGCTATACCGAAGGCTTTGAACAGTTAAAAGAAACCGTAAGCGCGTATACGCCTGAGTATGCCTCCGGCATATGCGGGATTTCCGTTGACGAGATCAGGGAGCTTGCGAGGATACTCGGCACTGCTGAAAAGGTCGCGCTTTTTTATACCCTCGGCATAACCGAGCATACTACCGGTACCGACAATGTCAGCACCTGCGCAAATCTTCAAATATTGCTTGGCAACATCGGCAAGGAAAGCGCAGGGGTCAATCCGCTCAGGGGACAGAACAATGTGCAGGGCGCCTGCGACGTGGGGGTGCTGCCTGATGTTTACACCGGTTATCAGAAGGCCGCCGATCCCATGGTCAGAAAGAAATTTGAGCAGGCCTGGGGGACCACATTGCCTGATCAGGAAGGCACGAAGATACCCGCAATGTTTGACGGCATTATCAATGGAGATATAAAGGCCCTCTACCTGGTCGGGGAGAATATCATTATGTCTGAGCCTAACCAGGCACATACCATTAACACTCTCAACAAACTTGATTTCCTGATAGTGCAGGACATATTCATGAATGAGACTGTTGAATATGCGGACGTGGTCTTCCCCGCGGCGTGCTTTGCGGAAAAGGACGGAACATTTACAAATACCGAGAGGCGCGTGCAGCGCGTGAGAAAGGCGGTGGAGCCTCCTGGCCTGGCAAGAGATGACTGGTGGATCACGTGCGAGCTGTCAATGCGGATGGGCTTTGATATGGGGCATACATCGGCAGAGCAGATATGGGACGAGATTCGGGAATTAACTCCATCCATGTCCGGTATCACTTACAGGAGGATTGAGCATCAGGGTCTTCAGTGGCCGTGCACCGACGAGGAACACAAAGGGACGTGCTATCTGTACTGCAATAATGTCTTCCCCTGCGGAAAGGCCAGGTTCCGGCCCGCTCACTGGAAGCCTCCGGCAGAGGTCCCTGACGATGAGTACCCGTTTGTACTTACGACCGGCAGGCGTCTCTGGCAATATCACACCGGCACCCAGACAAGGCGGTGCGCAGGGTTTGATGAATTATTGCCTGAAGAGCTTGTCGAGGTGAACCCGGAAGACGCAGTGAAACTCCGGATCAATGATGGTGATTATATTTCAGTGGTTTCACGGAGAGGGAAGGTCAGGGCCAAAGCGTGGCTGACCGGGCGTGTGCCGCCTGGGGTCTGTTTCATGACCTTTCATTTTCATGAGGCCTGCTCAAATGTTGTTACGAACAATGCCTTTGATCCTGTCACGGGCACTGCGGAATACAAGGCGTGTGCGGTCCGGTTGGAGAGCTTAAACGGTTCAGAGGGTTAAAAGAGTTCTAAGGGTTAAAAAAATGATTAATGACAGTATGAAACAGACAATCTTAGGGTTGATGAAGAAGTTCCCTTGTACGGACTCAGCGATCCTGCCGTCTCTGTGTTTCATTCAAAAAGAGAAGGGGCATATTTCGGAAGACGATATGAAGGAATTGTCGGGGATACTGCAATTTTCAGAGGCTCGGATCTACAGCGCGGCAAGTTTTTATTCCATGCTGAGATTGAAACCCAGGGCCAGGTATCACATACAGGTCTGTGCGAATGTCTCCTGCTCCTTGCTTGAAACTGAATCCCTGCTTGATTATATCTCCGGGAAACTCGGGATCGGCGAAGGGGAGATGACCCCTGACGGCTTATTCAGCCTGGAACCCGTGGAATGTCTTGGGTCCTGCGGCTATGCCCCGGCAATGATGATCAACACCGAGCATTATGAGAATATGAGTTTTGAAAAGGCGGATGAGGTTATTGAAATGATAAGGAGGGAACTTCCAACATACAAATAACAAATTACAAATAAAGATCAAGTACCAAATTACAATGACCAAAACTGGCATGTTTGCGATTTGTTTATTTGTGATTTGAGATTTATTTGTTATTTGATGCTTGATATTTGGAGCTTTTCTTTCTGTCCTGAAGTTTAGGTTAGAGTTAAAATGACAGAGATACTTCTGAGAAACAAAGACATCCCTAATTCACAATCTCTCGATGTATACACGGGACGTGGAGGCTATTCAGCCCTTAAGAAGGCGCTGTCTTTGCCGTCCGCAGAAATTATTTCAATGGTCTACGAGTCAGGACTCAGGGGCAGGGGCGGCGCGGGCTTCCCAGCAGGGGCCAAGTGGAAACTGCTGACAAAGTACAGGGTGAAGACTGTGTACCTCATCTGCAATGCGGATGAAGGAGAGCCGGGTACCTTCAAGGACAGGTATATCATGGAGTTTGACCCTCACATGTTGATCGAGGGTATGGTGATCGCTGCTTATGCGACCGGCGCGCATCACGGCTTTATCTATATCCGGGGGGAGTATGACTGGATAGCCAGGATATTGGTGAAGGCCATTGAGGAGGCCCAGGCCGCTGGCTTTTTAGGAAGCAATATCATGGGCTCCGGGTTTTCGTTCTTTATCGATGTGTATAGGGGCGCGGGCTCTTATGTATGCGGTGAGGAGACGGCACTTATAGAATCCCTTGAGGGGAAGGCCGGGAGACCGAGATTGAAGCCGCCCTTTCCAGCGGCAAGAGGTTTGTACGGCGAATCGACCGTGATCCACAACGTGGCGACCCTCTCGTTTATTCCCTATATTATTGAAAACGGCCCGGACGCCTACAAGTCAGTCGGCAGGCCCGGATGCGGGGGGACAAACCTCTTCAGCATCAGCGGGCACGTCAACAAGCCGGGACTTTATGAATATCCGATGGGGACACCCCTGAGAGAATTGATTTATGATGCCGCAGGAGGCATAAGGGGAGGCAAGCAGTTGAAGGCCGTTATCCCTGGGGGGCTTTCTTCTCCGGTGCTTAGAGCGGATGAGATAGATGTTACAATGGATTATCAGTCACTCAATGCTATTGGGACGATGTTGGGGTCCGGCGCTATAATTGTCATGGATGAGGACACCTCCATCCCCCTGATTGCGCAAAAGGCCGCAAGGTTTTTTGCCCATGAATCGTGCGGCCAATGCACGCCGTGCCGTGAAGGGACCAATGTGATCAAATTCCTGATAGACCGGATAATAGCAGGGCAGGGCGGCCGTCAGGACCTTGAGAGTATTATGAGGCTTTGCCGTTATATAAAGGGCTCCACCATCTGTGCCTTTGGGATTGCCGCAACAGTTCCTGTCGAGGCAATGATCAATAAATTCAGAAGTGAATTTGAAGGGCTTCTTCGGTAGGGGCACGGGTGATGAGGTTATTATTAAATCACTGGGGGGTTAATAATTACGGAATCTTCCCGGTCTCCCTTTATGATCACCTTGCGCCCGTTAATTGAAAGCCTGCCTTCCGAATAAAGCCTGATCGCATACGGATATATTCTGTGCTCCTGTTTGAGTATCCTGGCGCCAAGGCTGTCCTCGGTGTCATCATGATATGCAGGGACCGCCGCCTGGATTATTATGGGACCTGTGTCCATCCCTTCATCCACAAAATGCACGGTGCAGCCCGAAATCTTAACGCCATAATCAGCAGCCTGTTTCTGTCCATGAAGCCCTGGAAAGGAGGGGAGCAGGGCAGGGTGGATGTTCATTATTTTGTCCCGGAATTGATCGATAAGACCCTTTCCGACTACCCGCATGAAACCGGCGAGTACTACAAGGTCAACGCCCCTTTTCTTCAGCTCCCCGGCAATATGAGAGTAATAAGAATCCTTGTCTGTAAAATCACGTGGCCTCAGAACAAGCGCTTCAATGTTATGGTCCTTCGCCCTTTCAAGGGCAAACGCACCGGGATTGTCCGTGATTAAAACGGCGATCCGCGCATTGAGATATCCGGAATCAATGCCGTCAATGATTGCCTGAAAATTAGACCCACTGCCTGAAGCAAGTACACCGAGAGTCAGCATGGGTCAATTATAAACAAAACAATTGAAATTCATCCAGCCCGTTCTCACGGCATTGACCCGTTCTGATTTATTACGCTACTGTTAAAACTAAGGTCAGTAAAGAGAAATGCATTTATTTTCAGAGAAACGGTTGTCCGCATTATTCCCCACAAGGTTTGCCCGCAACTCAATGCTTCGCA
>JACRQA010000221.1 GCA_016222915.1 Nitrospirota bacterium
ATTATTTATAAAAGACAATTTCATAGTTGAAGGATCGAGCTCTACCCTTGTGCCTGATCTTAACGTGGTATTTTCGTTGTTAATGTTGACAGGGGCATTGATGATGTCCCAGAAGCGGCGGTCAGGAAAATGAGGATTTGCCTCGAAGAGATGTGAGACTGTCGGACTGTCCGCGCTTATCGTGCCTATTACGATGGATTTACCCTCAGGAGCTATTTCTTCCGCGACATTGGTTACACCTTCTGAGGGGCCGGACTTTGAATAATCAGCCTCAGTAAAATTTTCACTTCCCCAGATAATTTCGTTACTGCCGGGCTTAAGGGCCACTGTTGTGCCTTCACGCATTTTTGTAAACTCTTTGCCCTGGTTTTCGGGGGAAAAGACAATGTCCCAGCATCTATGCGCATACTCCGGATGGCTTATTAAGATATGCGACACAGTCGGCGTTTCATCACTGATTTTACCGAGTTCAATTGGTGTTGCCTGGCCCTCATCTCCTGTTGAAGAATTTTTCAATTGGGGGAGAATGGCGTCGTTTAGAACTTTAGAAAATCCGCCCGGTCCTGTGTTTTGCCGGGTGTCTGTAATGGCTTTTGAACTTGCGCCTTGCGTGATGCCGGAAACGGGCATATCACACTCCTTATAAGGTGTAATAGAATTTATGAAAAATCTTCATCAGACTTTATGCAATAGCCATGCCCAAAATATGAAAGATGTTTCCAACGCTTAACCATCGCATCATTAAAGACAATTATCATTTGTGCCCGTCCTGAGCAAGAGTAGAAGACGTTATCAATTTGACATAACGACAGGCATCGTTGAGATAATGACATGAACCTATAGACGAGGCTTATGATGTAAATCATATGCAGATCACTTTATCAGGGATAAATTAATCATAAAAACATAATAAGAAGTTCTCCACTAATCGCAGTCCTTTCTTGAAAAGAATGCGATAGAGAGAGGGGTAGAGAGATGGAAAAAAGAACAGTTGAGAGATTACAGTCAGGCATAGATGCCCGCTTTAATTACGGCGATATGTTTTATTCAGGGACAATCCTGAACCTGTCTGAAAAAGGGATGTTCGTTAAAACAAAGATATGTCTTCCTTCCGGCTCTATGTTCGTTGTATTGGTCCGTGAAGAAAATGAACTTTTAAAGATGCTGGCAAGGGTCAAATACAGCACAAGGTCAAGAGAATATAACGAAGGAATGGGTGTCGAGATATTGACCCCCCCAACAGACTTTAAGGAATACGTTGCCAGGCTCAGACAAGTGCATGTTTTTTAGAAACATCCCCCCGGGCCCTGCGCGTGACAGGGCCTGTATTTTACCTTATGGCCCCCTAAAGCCCCACGGAAAAGTTTGACCTGAAATTTTGTTTTATTTAGGTTACCATGATAAAATGCCGATGTGGGACATATTGTGATTGATTTTAATATGAAAACTCATTATAAGAATCGGAGGGGGTCAATGAAAACGGGATTTATTTTATCTATATTTATTGTGACCGCAATTCAATTCCTGACCGGCTCATCTGCTCAGTGTGAGCAGAATGAAAATACCGGGAAGCTGAAACTTGCGCTGATTTTAGCTAAACCGGCAGATGACGGTCCTGCAGAGACCGGACCGGACAAAAGCGCTCCTGTTGAGGCCGGGGGTGTTGAAACACCTGTTCAGGACCCTGCATCAGATGATGGTCCGGCAAAAGATGGAATGGACAAAGGTGACACGGCTGAAGTGGAGGAAGCGGACATGCCCGTTCAAGAGACAGCGTCTGATCTTTTTGAGCGAGGAGTTGCCCAGGATAAATCCGGTATGCATAGCGAGGCGATAGAGTCCTACAAAAAGGCCATCATGCTTAAGCCGGACTATCAGGATGCCTATTATAATCTCGCGCTTTCCTATCTGATGTCGAATGATGTTAAATCCGCTCATGAAGAATATATGCTTCTGAAGGAGATAAGCCCGCAAAAGGCTGAGGATTTTTACATCAAGGCCCTTTTAGTGGTCCGCTCCGACCCGGACAATAAATATGTCATCCAGACAGGGGCCTTCAGGAACATTCAATATGCCGATGAACTGCTCGATAAATTAAAGGCGAATTATCTGAATGTGCAGATTGAAAAGGCAGATGGTTTTAATAAGGTCAGGATCTTCGGCATGAAAAATAAAGAAGAAGCTGATCTTATGATGAAGGACATAAGCGACAAGTTCAAGATCGGTCCTTTTATAGTCCCGGCGCGTTGACTCCTGTTTTATACGTTGATAATGATGCCCCCTCCACCCAGGGAAGGATAGAGGGAGCAGTCGGCATTTCAATCCAGTCCGGCGGGAAGCTTATGTCCTTCGATTTCTCCCAATGACCTGATCAATTCATCCTCGCAATATGAAAATGAGAGGCCTGCGCTGAAAACGAAAGGGATGGCCTGTATCACCTTTAGTCTCTCCATCTGATCATTAATATTTTCACCTTCAATGGTCGCGACAATTTTACCGTCAGCGTCATGGAAATGGACCTGGCAGAAGTCTATGGAATTGATGCCTGCTATTACTTCCGGCAAACGGTCTTTTGTGGTCTTGACAACAATACTAGATACGTTCAATTTGTCCCTCCAATGTTCATTCCGCTTTAACGCCTTCGTTTAAGGTGTCTATCAGGTTTGATCTGTAATGGCCTTTTTCATCTCTGAAACCGCCTTTGAATACGTTCTTCACTGTCGGCGTGAGCTCGGTCTGAATGACATGACAGCTCATGCAATT
Organism: Nitrospirota bacterium; assembly: GCA_016222915.1. Classification (GTDB taxonomy): domain Bacteria; phylum Nitrospirota; class Thermodesulfovibrionia; order UBA6902; family UBA6902; genus UBA6902. Next base: position 2,764 of record JACRQA010000221.1, read on the forward strand.
GTAGCGGCTTCCGGCCAGTTTGCCGTCCAGGTCTTTACCCGTGTCAAGGTCCGTAAGATGGGATTTGGGAATGGGTGTTGCGCCTGTGCCTCCCGCCTCTTCAGGCATATGGCATCCCATGCATAGGTTTTCCGTCTGTGCAATAGGGAGCATGCCTGTGATGTCGTGCGGTATCAACGGGGGGCTGTTTTCAAATGATCTCTCGAATTTGGCGCTCGCTCCGGGTTCTTTCATAATGGGTTCACCATGAACAGGCATTGCAGAGCTTTCATCATACAAGGTCTCCTGCCTCAGTCCAAGCTCCTCCTCGGTATATACTTTTGTCTGGGCACAGGAAAGAAATAAAAGTGAAGCAATCGATACGGCCATTACTGCCACGGTCCACATCCTTTTGTCTCGAAACATATGCGTCCCTCCTTTTTATTAATGGATCTATTTTGAATATATGCTGCTGAACGTCACAGCGTTGTCATCGCATACCTCAACGCACCTTCCGCAATTAATGCACTCACCGGAGAGCACGGGCCCGCTCTGTTTGCCTACCATGTGCAGCACCTGTTTTTCAGGGCATATGTCAACACACTTCATGCATGACGTGCATTTGTCTTTGTTATAACCGATCCGTAGAAAGCCGAACCGTCCGATCAGTGAATAAAACCCTCCGAGAGGGCATACGTGTCCACAGAAACCGTTCTTTACCGCAAAGAGGTCAAAGAGAAATACCGCAAGCACAAAGGCCCAACCGAAACCTATTCCATAAACTATGCCCCTGTGCAGCATCCCTATAGGGCTTATCCATTCAAAGGCCGCGACTCCGAGGATTACTGATAATACTATCGATAATCCCGCCACCCAATACCGCATGTTTCTGCCGATGTCCCAGGATTGCCATACTGAGTCGAGCCTGAAATACCTCCTGAGTTTATTTGCAGCGTCCGTTACAAGATTAACAGGGCATACCCAGCCGCAGAAGACCCTGCCTCCGAGGACTGCATAAAATATCAGGACAATCAAGGCCCCGGTCAACGCGTCTTTAGCGATAGCAGCGCCTGCTGAAACGCTTTGCATTACCGCAAAGGGATCGGACAACGGCAGAATGTCAAACGCCTTTGCAGAGCTGAGGTTGCCTCTCAGGTAGTTCCATCCGAAGGCATTTCCGCCGAAGAAAAGGAACAGGACTATGGCCTGGGTAACTCTGCGGGATATGAGATATTTATATTTTTTCATATATGCATCACGTTGTAGGGGCACGGCTGCCCCTACGGGTTTTCAAAATACCTCTTCATTCAAATAATCAACCGGTTTCTTTTCGCTCCTCGGCGTTTCCGTCGTGACTTTCTCCGGGACATCTTTCAACCGCTCCTCATCGCGTTCTTCCCAGCCCTTGACATAACGCTCGCTTGACTCACCCATGGCGATTTCCAGTGGCAATACGAAGATGGACGCCTTCTTTGTCACGCACGCCTTTTCACACATGCCGCACCCGGTGCAGGCTTTACTATGGACTACGGGAGCGAGCAGGGCATGTTTACCGGTGCGGATGTTTCTTGTATACTCGACAGTTATGGCCTTGTCGATCAAAGGACAGGCACGGTAACAGGCGTCACACTGAATGCCTGAATATGCAATACATGTTTCCCTGTCGATAACAGCAAGCCCCATCTTTGCATGGTTGATGTTTAATTTCAACTCTCCGTTTTCGTCCTTATCACTGACCAATGCCTTTTCGAGTGATCCTGTCGGGCACGCTGGTACGCACGGAACGTCCTTGCACATGTAACACGGCTTTGTCCTTGGAACAAAGTACGGTGTTCCTATAGGCCTGCCGTCTCCGGGTGTTGCAAGCACCAGCGCATCATAGGGGCAAGCTTCAACACACATGCCGCATTTGATGCATGAGGCGATAAACTTTTTTTCCGGCACGGCCCCCGGTGGCCTTAGAATCAACGGAGCGGACTTGCCTTCTTCAATAAATTCGCCCCATACCAGTCCGCCTGCTGTTGCAAGGCCAAGGCTCTTGATGGTATTTAATAAAAATTTTCTTCTTTCCGGCATCATTACCTCGTTTATGTCTTTCCGGCTTCTTATCATTAAATACAAATACCTGCAAATCCCAAATCACAAACAACAAACTCCAAATAAATTCCAATATCCAATTATCGAACCCCGTATTTGTTATTTGGTGCTCGAAATTTGTTATTTGTCCGATTACGCCTTATAAATTTTCACAGCGCATTTCTTGAAATCGGTTTCCTTGGAAATCGGACACGTGGCGTCAAGGGTCACCTTGTTTATCAACACGTGCTCATCAAACCACGGGACAAAGATCAGGCCTCTCGGCGGATTGTTCCGCCCCCTTGTATCAACGTGCACCTTGACCTTTCCCCTTCTTGATTCCACCCAGATGAGGTCCCCGTCTTTTACATTGTGTGTCTTTGCGTCTTTGGGGTTCATAAAACAGACCGCCTCGGAGACTGCCCTGTAGAGTTCAGGCACGCGCATGGTCATTGTGCCGCTGTGCCAGTGCTCAAGCACCCTGCCGGTGCTGAGCCACAAAGGATATTCGCTGTTCGGCATTTCAGCCGGATCAATATAGTGTCTCAGGAATATCTTCGCCTTGTTCGGGAGCTTGACCTTCTCTTCTCCCTTTGGCCCAAGCAGGTCGCCTGACGGCAGCTCTTTAAAGGCCTTTCCATAGAAGGCATATTGACCCTGGTTCGCCGCCTTTGCATAAGGATCATATTCAGAGTTAAATCTCCACAGGGTCTCTTTACCATTAACTACAGGCCATCTCAATCCTCGTACAGTATGGTATGTATCAAAGTCTGCAAGGTCGTGGCCGTTGCCTGTCCCGAACTTCCGGTATTCTTCCCATAGGTATTTCTGAATGAAGAACCCATACCCTTTGAATCCCTCGACATTTCTCTTGTCGCCGGAGACCTCTGAATTCAAAAAGTCCTTTCCCACGGGGTCCGGCCATTTATATGACTTTGCGTCAGCGTTTGCAAACAAGACGTCAAACAGTGTGTCCGTCTCCTTATATCCCATCGCCTTTGCCTTTTCAAGTACGCTGGGAATAGTAACTTCAGGGGAGATTTTGTGCTCTTTCCAGACTTCAGCCAATGTGAACTTCTTTGAGAACTCGATCATCTGCCAGGTGTCGGACATGGCCTGTCCAACAGGTGTGACCTGTTGACGCCAATGCTGCGTGCGTCTCTCTGCGTTTCCGTAAGCGCCCCATTTCTCAAATATCATGGCGCTCGGCAGGATCAGGTCCGCGACCTTTGCGGAGATGCCGGGATATGCCTCCGATACAACGATGAAGTTGTCCATTTCACGCGCTGCCGTAATCCAGTGGTTCATATTGGCGGTGTTCTGCCAGGGGTTGTTTACCTGCACCCATACCCATTTGACCTTGCCGTCTTCAAGGTCTCTCATGATTTTTACATAGTGTGAACCAGGCACCTGGTTCAATGTCCCTTCAGGGAGCTTCCATATTTTTTCCGTTGTCTCCCTGTGCTTCGGATTTGCCACAACCATGTCGGCAGGCAGTCTGTGAGAAAAGGTCCCGACCTCTCTTGCAGTGCCGCACGCGCTGGGCTGTCCTGTCAGACTGAAGGCGCTGTTGCCGGGCTGGGACTGTTTTCCTAAAAGGAGATGTATCGAATAGACCTGCTCATTGACCCAGGTCCCGCGTACGTGCTGGTTAAAGCCCATGGTCCAGAAGCTCGTGACCTTCCTGTCTTTCGCGGTGTAGAGATCAACAAGCTGCACCAGCTTTGCCTTGAAGTCTTCAATAGATTCATCCGGGTCTCCTTTTGCAAGTGCCGCGACAAAATCAAGGGTGTAAGGCTCGACCCCTTTCTTGAAATCCTCAAAGCTGATCAGCCAGTGGTTGTCAGGGGTCTTCGCGTTTTTCATCTCCATCTTCTGTCCCTCCTGAATACCGAGGGAGCTCATGGCCTGGGCCTCTTCCTTTGTGATTATCTTGAATGCCTCTTTACCCGCTGTATCAAGTTCGCCCTGCTTGTATTTTGCATGAGTGACCTGGGGGCGCAGTCCATATCCGATGTCCACCGGCCCTGTTGCAAACACGCAATTGTTATTTACAAAATCCCGGTCTATGGCCTCCGGACGATTGGCCACTATTTCACGGATTATATAATTCATGATTGCCAGGTCCGAGTTCGGCCTGATAATGATTTCAAGGTCGGCAAGGTTGGAGCACCTGTTTGCGAAGGTGGAGATATTGACGATCTTTACCCAATCCGGTTTGCTCAGTTTCCTGTCGGTCACTTTTGACCAGAGCACCGGATGCATCTCAGCCATATTCGCGCCCCATAGTATTATCGAGTCGGCATAGTGCATATCGTCATAATTGCCCGCAGGCTCGTCAATACCGAAGGTCTGCATAAAGGCTGCGACCGCGCTGGCCATGCAATGCCGGGCGTTGGGATCTATGTTGTTACTCCTGAAACCGCCCTTTATCAATTTGACCGCGGCTATGCCTTCCATGATCGTATACTGCCCGGAACCGAATACGGCGACGCCGGTGGGGCCAAGCTCGGAGTAAGATTTTTTAAACTGCCTTGCCATCACGTCAAAGGCCTTTTCCCATGTGACAGGTTTGAACTTTCCTTTTTTATCGAACTCGCCCTTATCGTTTACCCTCAAAAGCGGGTCCGTCAGCCTGTCTGCGCCGTACATGATCTTTGCGTTGAAGTAACCCTTGATACAATTCAGCCCCATGTTGACCGGGGCCGCCGGGTCTCCCTTGACAGCGACTATCATGTCATCTTTGGTTGCCACCATAATGCCGCAGCCTGTGCCGCAGAACCTGCAGACGGACTTGTCCCACCGCCAGCCGGCCTCCGTTTCTTTAGCAACCGCCAGTAATTTGTCCGGCACCGCCATACCAATAGCTGTTGCCGCGCTCACTGCCGCCGTGGTTTTCAGAAAGTCCCTTCTTGTCACCTTCATATCAGGCCTCCTTTTTTATAAGTAATGGTTCCGGTTTTATTTAAGGATAGAAAGTCGTCTTTTCTTGATCTTGCTGACAATGAAATCCCACCTCTTTTGAGGTCCGAGCCGTAACAAACAGAATATACTAACTTCATATCACAATTGCGGTCCATATTCAATCCCAAAGATATTTCCGTCATTAATAAAAAAATAGCAGTTTCTTTTGTAAATGTGCTGTTAATATTTGTAAAGAAAAAGTAAATGTTGGTTTATTTGCATGTCGCCGGAACGTTTTCCCTCCAGGTGGTCTTATTCCTTAAATAATGTTGTCGGCAAAACCATACAAAGCTGTTATGAAAACCATACAAACCCTGCGCTCCTCCCCAAAATTATATTATGTTGTTAGAATAAGACATTCTTAATATAAAAGAGGTTATAGCGGCTTTATACTTTGAGGCATTACTTTTGCATATAAATATGATCTAGTACTGTATGGAATACAGGTTTATTAAACTTTCTTAATTAAAGAAGGACCTTATTGGGACCCATTTATCGAATCATTGAGCTGTCACCCTTGTCCAAGAGGCTTCGTCTTATAGTTTTTTTTATCGTTATCTTATCGCTCCACGGATGTGCTACAACGAAAAGCCTTCATGAGGAATCCCAACCCGTTCCGAAGGCACCCCAGCCCATTGCAATACATCTGGAAGAAAACATCGAACGGAATGTGTTTTCAGTTGCGAAAGGAGATGATGTCATTGGCCGGTTGGCTTTCATCAGTCTTGAAAAGGGGGACACTCTGCCGGACATTGCAAGGCACTTCAGCCTGGGAATCAATGGAGTCAGTGCAGCCAATCCAGGTGTGGATATATGGGCGCCTCAGGCCGGAGAACGTGTCATGTTGCCTCTGAGTTTTATCCTGCCGGATGCTCCCAGAAAAGGCATCGTGATCAACCTGGCCGCAATGAGGCTTTTTCAATTTAGAGGAGACAGTGAGTCACTGGAGGTGTTGACATACCCGGTCGGTGTCGGTACCGACGAACGCCCCTCGCCTACAGGTCAAATGAATGTGTGGCGCAAGGTTACCAGGCCGACCTGGCATGTGCCTGCCTCAATTGCCGAGGACCATCGGAAAAAAGGAGATCCTCTGCCCGCAAAAGTTCTGCCGGGACCTCAAAATCCCCTGGGAGAATACGCGCTATATTTAAGTGAGCCGAGTTATTTGATCCATGGCACTAATAAACCGGCCAGCATTGGTCTTAGGGCGACCAACGGCTGCATAAGACTCTATCCGGAAGACGTGAAGAAACTCTATGAGAACACTCCGGCAAAAACACCTGTATACATCGTTGACCAGCCATATCTCATAGGTCAGCGTAATGGAGTAGTTTACCTGGAAGTCCATGCTCCCCTGGAAGACCAGGATGTTGTTGAGTTTGATAAGATGTATGCAAAATTGAAAAATATTGAAAAAGAATCGGGGCGCGCGCTTGACTGGAATAATGTTAAGAAGGTATTGGCTGAGGCCCGGGGAATTACTGTTCCCATATTCGAGATAGTGCAAGGAAGTGGAAAAGGGTTTGCGGTACCCATAGAACTCAGGCACCCTGGCGAATTATATGGCAGGCCGGAAATACCGGAATTGAAACCAGATGCGTGGTCTGTTTTGGCTGCTGACGTAAGTGACGAGATTGATGCTGTGAGGCTTGCCGCCATTATCAACCACCAGGGGCCGCAAATTCCGGCAAGGGTGTTATCAAAGAACAATGGCTACTGTGTTGTTGCCGGCCCGTTCAATGAAATCAGGCAGGCCGACGATGCAATCAAACGCCTGAAAATTGATTTGGAAATAGATGGTACATTGATTGAAAGAGCGGCTGCAATATCTCCTGACATTGAGGCAGTGAAGGAGAGACCCAATGTCGCCGAAATTGCACAGACAGTAGCCCCGGGAAATCTAATGGGCTATGCGCTCCAGATAGGGGCATTTGCCGAGGAAGAGAACGCGCTTTCCCTTATAGAGAAACTGAAGCAGAAGGGATATGAGGCATCAATCCGCAAAGAAGGAAAAAGGCCGCTCCACCTTGTCCTGATAGGGAGGTTCGACACGAGCAAGGAGGCTTCGGAGGGATCCAGGCTGCTCTTGCAAAAAGACGGGATCAAATCCGTTGTCTATCGATATTGAAGGCACGAATAAAAGGATGGTTTAAGGACCAATAAAGAATACCAGGATTCCTGGTTTAAGTGCAGGAGAAATATCTTGCAATAATTTTTCATAGGAGGAGGTGAATAGACAAATGAAGAAGACTCTTTTAGTAGTCTCAATTATGATTGTTCTTGCTATTACTGTAGTGGGTTGCGCAACAACAGGCGACCTTGAAAAAGTCCAGTCGCAGCAAATGGTGACTGGTGCGAAAGCTGATCAGGCAGCTCAGGATGCGCAGGCTGCCAAGGCGTCAGCGGATGAGGCCGCGTTAAAGGCAGAGGCTGCCGTGACCCGCGCCGAAACTGCCCTCAAGATGGCAGAGGAAAGGGAGAAGCTCGCAGATGAAAAGGCAAAGATGGCAGAGGAAAAGGCCAAGGCAGCAGATGAAAAGGCGCTGATCGCAGATGAAAAGGCGAAGCGGGCTGATGAGATTTTCCAGAACTCAATGAAGAAGTAAGTCAATGTTATGGGAGTGTAGGGGCAATTTACCCTGAAGTGCACAGGCATGAATTGCCCCTGCTTTCTTATGCCGCTAATGAACGAACACGAAGGTACATATGGGTAAAAAGCAAAGCAGGACAGGTGAGCATCTAAAATTTTTCTTTGTCTGCATCATAATAACGCCAATTCTAATGTGCGGATGCAGTCACTTGAATGAGAGATCTCAGGCCAGGTCAACCTTCGCAGAAGCGAATGATCTTTTCAACCAGGGAAGCTACGGGGCCTCTCTGAGCAAATATCAGCAGATCATTGGAAAATATCCCACGGCAGGAGACAGGGTCCTTTTCGAGATGGGTATTATTTATGCGTATCCCGGGAATGAGCAAAAAGATTATAAGAAATCTCTGGAATGTTTTCAGCAACTCATAAAGGATTACCCGGAGAGCGGGTACAGGAAGGACAGTGAGATGATGATATTCCAGATCAATAATGTCATCTTCAAAGATAAGACGATTGCCACGAAGCAAACACAGATTGAGGCGCTCCGGCAAGAGGTCAAGGGCAGGGGGAATGAGATTGCTACACTTCAGCAAAAGATTGAAGCGCTTGAACAAGAGGTCAAGGGCAAAGTGGATGAGATTAGTACACTGCAAAAAGAGGTTGCTGCACTCCAGATGGGACCGGTGGATAAGGTCCTGATAGAAAAGAAAGAACGTCGATTGACGTTGCTATCAAAGGACAACGTGCTCAAAACCTACAACATAGCCTTGGGGGGAAACCCGAATGGTCCAAAGGAAAGGCAGGGCGATAACAAGACCCCGGAAGGGACCTACTTTATTGATTCAAGAAACAAGGACAGCCGTTATCACCTGTCTCTTCATATTTCCTATCCAAACGAGAAAGACAAAAAGCGGGCAAAAGAAGTTGGTGTTTCTCCGGGCGGAGACATCATGATCCACGGCATTAAGAACGGTTTCTCTTGGGCTGGTGGTTCTCACACAGAGGTTGACTGGACGAAAGGGTGTATCGCCGTCACTGACGAAGAAATAGAGGAAATTGACAAGTTAGTGCCCAATGGCACTATTGTTGAGATAAGACCATAGAAGGCCGCATAACTTATCGTTCCACCGAATTGCCTGACCCGATTTGACTTGATCTGAAGCAGATTCTACAATCTATATAAAAGAATGCCATGCACGGGCATTCCTTAGAATTCTTAATGCATACTCTAAAGCGCTTATTAAGACAATTCAGGGCACTCAAGATCAGCCTCAGCCTCAAGTTTGTCATCGGCATTGCCGTTGTGCTGGCAATAACCACGGGGGCGTCAATTTATTTCATCAACAAGAACCATGAGAAGCTCGTAATAGAGCAGCTCGACCAGCAGGCCAGGGCCTTGTTCAGGCAGGTTGTGCTCACGAGGAAGTGGATATCCGATCACGGAGGGGTGTTTGTAGAAAGGGTCCCATGGAAAGAGCCCAGTCCGTATCTTGCCGAACCGGAGATCGTGGATACTCACGGGAAAAGATATTTTAAACAGAGCCCTGCAATGGTGACAAAAGAGCTTTCAAAATACGCGAAGGAAAAAGGTCTGTACTGGTTTCACATTACCAGCCTCAAACTCATAAACCCGGAAAATGCCCCTGACGAATTTGAACGGACCGCCCTCAATGAATTTGAGACGAAGGGGACAAAGGAAGCCACAAAAATCGAAAAGGTCAGCTCATCCTATTTCTACCGCTATATAGCGCCGCTGTATGTTGAAGAGACTTGCCTGAAATGCCATTCACATCAGGGCTACAAGACAGGCGATGTCAGGGGCGCCATAAGTGTCACGGTGCCGATGGACTCCGCATTATTGATGATAAGCTCCGGAAGGAGAGACCTTATTGTCTCAAGCAGTGTGACTATCGGCATACTGATGGTCGTGCTTTTTATAATGATGAAAGAGCTCGTGATAAGGCCGGTAAGCGAGTTGAAGGCCTCCATCGGAGATTTTTCAAAAGGCAGGGAAACTAAAACTGCGGCGGTCAGCACCGGGGACGAGCTGGAAGAACTGAGCAATTCTTTCGTTGAAATGTCACAAACTCTCACCGAGTATCACGAAGAACTTGAAGCTAAGGTGCAGAAGGCCACTAAGGGTCTTGAGCAGGCAAATGTAAAACTCATGGAGCTCAATGAAAGAAAATCCGACTTCATTGCCAAGATGTCCCATGAACTGAGGACCCCTATGACCTCGATAAAGGGGGCGATGGATTATATATCGGCAAAGGTCTCAAAGGACGGCAGGGACGCCGGCGAGCTGATTGAATTCCTGGATGTCATAAAAAACAATGCCGACAGACTAATCCGGCTTGTCAATGACACGCTCGACCTGGAGCGCATTGAATCCGGTGTGTTTGATCTCCATTTCAGCCAGATCGATCTTTTGTCTCTGATTAAAGATGTGGCGATAAGCTTCCAGTCAGCTTCCGGTGAAAAAAACATTACCTTTAAGATCATGGTAAATCCGGGGACCTTTGTTGACGCGGATGAAGACAGGGTCAGGCAGGTCTTGATCAACCTGCTTTCCAACGCGCTTAAATACGGCCCGGAAAATTCGGAGATCCAAATATCCGTTACAGAGACTGAAGCGAAGGTGACTGTTCTTGTTAAAGATGAGGGGCCCGGAATACCCGATGAAGTCCGGGAGAAAATCTTTGACAAGTTCTATACAATAGGGAAGAGGCACGGGACCGGACTCGGACTTGCCATATGCAAAGGTATAGTTGAAGCCCATAGTGGTGAGATCGGCGTCTTGAGTAATACCGGAAAGAGAAATAACACGTTTTATTTTACGCTTCCTAAAAGAGGGGCAGGAGTTTCATGAATAACAGGATACTTGCCGTAGACGATGACAAAGACATCTTGAAGGTCGTGAAGGCCAACCTCGAGCTGCACGGGTATGAAGTAGACACCTCGGAGAACTGGGAAGCTGCACAGGAGATTTTGTCGTCGCGGCCTCCCGATCTTGTCCTCCTAGACGTGATGCTTCCCGATGGAGACGGCATGGACATCTGCCGTGATCTAAGGAAGGACTTCCCTGAGATGCCCATCATCATGCTGACGGCCAAGGACAAGGTCTCCGACAAAGTCTTCGGCCTTGAGAGCGGGGCAGACGATTATGTTGTAAAACCTTTTGAGACGCTTGAACTCGTTGCGAGGATAAAGGCATGTCTCAGAAGGCTGAGTGTGCCTGTAGTCAGGGACAATGTTGCAATCGGGGGCCTCAAGGTGGACTTCAAGAAACGAATGGTGACCGTTTCCGGGAAACGGATTGATCTTACTCCCCGGGAATACAGTCTCCTGTGTTTTTTTATCGACCACCGCGGCGAGGCGGTAAGCAGGGAGACCATCAGGAAGAACATCTGGAAGGGCTCAAAGATCTATTCCTGGAGCAGGGTCATCGACGTCCACATCCAGCACCTCAGGCAAAAGATAGAAAAGGACCCCGCAAATCCAAAGTATATCATCACCGTGCCGGGGGCCGGCTACAGGTTTGCGGATTAGCAGAATTATGCGCTGGTTCTCCTGTCTGTCATTCTGAACGTAGTGAAGAATCTCAACTGCTTGATATCGAAAGGTCCTTCTCCCCTTCCAATATTTACATCTTCTTAACACACATTAACACCTCCTTTACGGGAATATCTGGTACAAATTAATTATCGTATCTGGATTGCAGCCGGCTGATTCCGGATTTGCCGCCAGGTCACATCATGAGGAGGGAGCATGGTTGTCGCAGGCGGGTTTGTTGAAGTCAACGGGGCCATCAATATTGAGCGGATCGTCAGTGAGCTGAAAAGAAGGGGAATGAACATTGATGAAGTCGAGTCTGAGAAGATCCTTTTTCTCATGGAGAAAGACACCATCGATTCCGTCAGGATGGAATTGAATTCCATTAAAGACATCGATGAAGTGAAAAACGTGCATCTAACTTACTACAGCTTTGAAAACGGCAAAGGGGCTGCAGGATTTACCGGACAAGAGACAGAATAGCCGAGGTTGTCCGGGCTTGACCTTCTGAATGGTTCTGATACAATTCAATTCAAGAGGGAAGAGAACTCTTCTGATGGCCATATCAAGGGCGAATGACCGGGCAATGTTATTGAAAATTTACTTCTTCTTTACATCTTTTAACAGCACATTTACAGGCAAACCTGTTATTTTTCTCATATGGATTCAGGGATGAAAGTTGGATTTAGACCCAGTCACCCATATAGGAAATCATTGAGAGGGGAGGTGATGGAAGTAATAAGGATTTATAAAGGGTTTTGCGGATGAAGAAATTGATAATGAGTAATTAAACAAGGAGGGATCAAGATGAGAAAGATAATAGCATTGGCGATCATAGGCTGCTTCCTGGCACTGGGGACCAGCGTGTTTGCCGTAACAAAGGTCAACTTACCGAAGGAACTTTCAAAAGAGAGCAAGGAATGTGTAAGCTGCCACAAAGAGTCTACCGTAAACATTTACCAGCAGTGGGGCTACAGCAAGCACTTCCGCGCCAACATCGGCTGTTATGAATGCCATGAGGCACAGAAGGGCGAGTCAGACGCATTTGAGCATGAAGGCAAATTGATTTCGATTATTGTATCGCCGAAGGACTGCGCGAAATGCCATGAAAAAGAGGTTGATGAATTTGTAAATTCCCACCACGCAAAGGCCGGAAGGATAATGGGGTCGCTTGACAATACACTTGCCGAAGTTGTTGAAGGCAATAAGGGCATGAAGACAGAGGGGTTCCCGGACGGGGTCTCCGCCGCTGCCGTCAACGGCTGCTGGCAGTGCCACGGCTCAATAGTGAAGGTCCTCAAGGACGGGACCCTTGACCCTGCTACCTGGCCCAACACCGGTATGGGAAGGGTGAACCCTGACGGCACCGAAGGCAGCTGCACTGCGTGTCATCAACGCCATGAATTCTCAGTGGCCCAGGCGCGCCAGCCTGAGAACTGCGGCAGGTGCCACATGGGACCCGACCATCCGCAGATAGAGATTTATCAGGAATCCAAGCACGGTATCAATTATTACGCCAATAAGGAAAAAATGAACCTGAAGTCGGCCAAGTGGATCCCGGGCGAAGACTATTTTGACGCACCGACATGCGCAACATGTCATATGTCGGCCACAAGCGATATGCCGGTCTCTCATAATATCGGCCTGCGCATCAAGTGGAACAACCGGCCCCCGCAGTTAAAGCTTGCTCATGAATCTGACGTAAAATGGGGCCTGGCATCCGGCGCTGTTACCGGAGACATGCGTAAGGCGAACATGATCAAGGTATGTGTGTCCTGCCACAATGAAAACTTTGTGGACGCATTCTACACGCAGTACGAAGCGCAGCTCACACTGTATAGTGAGAAATGGGCCAAGCCCGGAGAGAAGCTTTTCAAGAAGGCGACAGAAGTATTGAAGGCGGTGAAAGGCAAGGAATATGCCGAGTTCGCCCAGAAGATCGATTACACCTGGTTTGAGCTGTGGCACCATGAAGGCCGCCGCGTCCGCCACGCCGCTTCAATGCAGGCCCCGGATTATACTCAGTGGCACGGCAACTATGACCTGGCAAGGAACTGGTATGGCTCGTATGTTCCGGAGCTGAAGGAAGTTATTGAGATGGGTAAGCACAGCGAGAGTGGTGACGCAAAGAAGCTTGCAGGTGAACTGGAGAAAATGCTCGCAGAAGTAATGAGTGACGAAAACCACAAATGGTCCAGCGGTCATGAAGACCCGGCAGCAAAGGCGGAGCGTGATAAGCGCCGCAAGGAGTTTCTTGATCGTTACAAGTAGAAACAAATTCCCGGACGGAAGTAAAGACCGGACGTACCGGCGGGGCCTTATTCGCCCCGCCTTTTTTTATGACTGGCGTTAGAGTGAAAATTAATATCACTTATCAATTTCGGAATACCGGACCATATATCAATCCCGCTGATTTTCCCCTTGCTTTTGAATTTCTTTTGTTCCAGAATATATCACATGATTAGCTCGCTTATTTGATGATAGGGTTTTAGTGATTGCATTATAAACAAGCATCTATCACATATAAAGCGGGTCTCTTTCTGATTAGACTGTAGAATGTAATAGGGACCTGATAAATGGCCAAGCCGAGAATTCTCATTGTTGAAGACGAATGGATCATAGCTAATGACCTGAAGACCGGCTTGAATAATTTAGGATATATCGTCCCGTCAATTGCCGCAACCGGTGCCGAAGCGATCGAATATATAAAGACAATGAAATTCGATCTTGTGCTGATGGACATTGTACTCCAGGGTGAAAAGGACGGCATAGAAACCGCAAAAGAGATAATCTCCGGCTTTGATGTACCAGTCATTTTCCTGACTGCATATACTGACGAGGCGATTCTGAAGCAGGCAAAAAAATCAGGGGCATACGGCTATTTGGTCAAGCCTTTTAAAGACAGGGAAATGCAGGCGACAATAGAACTGGCCCTCTATAAGCATGAAATGGAGAAAAAGCTCAAGGCGAGTGAAGACCGGCTCTATACAACTCTCATCAGTATTAACGATGCGGTAATATCGACTGATAATAAGGGGGTGATAATATTTATGAACCCTCTTGCAGAATCTTTGACCGGATGGAAACTTGAAAATGCGCAAAAAAAGAATCTTGAAGATATCTTTAAAGTAAGGACGGATGAGAAGGACAGTGAGGATGAGAACCCTGTAAGTCAAATTGTCAGGGAAGGTTTGACCATTACCCAGGCCAACTACGTATTACATCTCCGAAAAGGAATGAAAAAGAGCATTGAGCTGAGCTCTGCCCCGATTAGAAACGATCAAGGCAATATAAACGGGATCGTTATAGTCTTCCGTGACATAACCAGCCGCATTCAGACAGAAAGGGAACTGGAAGAATACCGCAAGCAACTTGAGCAGATAACAGAGGAACGCACCGCAAAACTGAAACTATTTTCCGAGATAGTGGAGAAATCTCCGGTCGGTGTTCAAATTCTGGATCTTGACGGCAGTATTTTTTACACTAACAATGCTGTTGAAGAAATCTGCGGGTTTTCTCATGAAGAATTGGCAGGCGCTGTTATTGGAGAAATAACTTCCGATCCCGAGTTTGCTGAAAGGGAAATAATACCCAGCCTGAATTCGAGCGGGAGATGGGACGGCGAACTGTTATTGAAGCACAAAAAAGGAAAAGTCGTACCCGTATGGATGGCCGCGTTCATAGTCAATGATCAGAATAATTTCCCTATGGGCATTATCAGCATTGTAAGAGACCTGACTGAGCGAAAGACGGCAGAGGACGCACTAAGGGAAAGCGAGACTAAATTCCGGACGCTTTTCAACCAGGCTTCCGACAGTATTTTCCTCTTGTCGTTCACCCCGGACGGATTGATCATAGAAGATACCAATGATGCAGCGTCGATTATGCACGGATATTCAAGGGAAGAAATGATCGGGAAATCTATAGTGTTTCTTGATGATCCGGGCACCTCTAAGCAGGCCAGGAGCAGAACAAATCGTTTGCAGAAAGGGGAAACGTTATCTTTCGAAGGAAGGCATATGAGGAAAGACGGTTCAACCTTTCCGGTAGACGTATCAGCCCAACTCATTCACATTGGTGAAAATCCCTATGTTCTGGCAATTGACCGTGATATCACGGAACGTAAACAGGTTGAGGAAAATCTGCTGAAACACCAGGAGCAGCTTGAAGAACTTGTAAAAGAACGCGCGCGTGAACTGCTGGAGGCCAATAAGAATCTGAAAGTTGAAGTCAATGTTCGTAAGCTGGCGGAGAAAAAGCTCCTTGACTATCAGAAACAACTTCAATTGCTTACTTCTCAGTTGTCGCTGATCGAGGAAAATGAAAAGAGACGCATCGCCACGGAACTGCATGACTGTATAGGACAGACACTTGCCCTCTCAAAAATCAAGCTCGGCCTGCTTAACAAAGCCGCCCCATCGGAAGAACTCAGAAAAAGCATCAAAGAGATACTCCATCTTATTGAGCAGACTATAAAGGAAACGAGAACATTGACTTTTGAACTTAGTCCCCCTATACTTTATGAGTTGGGGCTCAGTCAGGCCATTAAATGGCTTATTGACCAGTTTCGTGAAAAACATGGGCTTGATGTTGAATTGATCGATGATGGTCAGGACAAGCCATTCAGCAATAATACGAGGTTTTTCATTTTTCAGGCCATAAGAGAACTTTTGGTCAATATAGTGAAGCATGCCCAGGCAACCAAAGTGAACATAATCATGACAAGAAATGACGGCCACCTGCGTATTATCATTGAAGACAATGGCATCGGATTTTCAAAACCATCGGTCACTTACGATGGTTATGGACTTTTTAATATACGTGAAAGAATGAACCATATCAACGGACAATTTGAAATCAAATCCGTTTCCGGCAAGGGGACCAGGATTACTCTGGTCGCCCCTTTGATGATTAATAAAAAATTAGTTGAAAGGAGTTAATATGAAGACTAGGATTTTACTGGTTGACGATCACAAAATTCTTCGTGACGGTATTTGCTCCCTTGTGAAAGGGTATGACGACATGGAAGTCGTCGGAGAAGCTGCTGATGGAAGGACGGCAATACGTTTGGTCCAGGAACTTTCACCTGACGTTGTTATTATGGACATAAGCATGCCGGATTTGAACGGAATTGACGCAACGCGTAAAATTATTGCCGACCATCCAAACGTCAAGATCATAGCTCTGTCAATGCATTATGACAAGCAGTTTGTATCGGAAATATTTAAAGCGGGCGCATCCGGGTATTTGATCAAAGACAGCGCCTTTGATGAACTTGAACATGCTGTGCGTATAGTTATGGATGGAAAGACTTACATCAACCCGCAAATAGCCAGCCTTGTTGTGGAAAGCCTTGTAAATCAGACAACACCGTCAAACCGTAAGGCCTTTTCTCTGTTGACTGAAAGAGAGCGCGAAGTCCTTCAGCTTATTTCCGAAGGTAAATCAACAAAGCAGATTGCGACCGATTTGCATGTGAGCGCTAAGACCGTAGAATCTCATCGCAGACAGGTCATGGGCAAACTGAATATACGTAATGTTGCAGAACTGACAAAGTATGCAATTCGCGAAGGGCTGACGTCGGTATAAATGCCCTCTTTTTTTTATTTCGGGTTTGTTGCGCAACGTTAATACTTAATAGGGATTGAAATTATAATCAGCTACATTCATAAATGATGGTATTGATATAATCCTGTATTCAATAGACGATACTGTCAACTATTTTGTGTAAATTTGATATAGCGGTAAATTGGGTCGCACCTTACCTATCGGGTTTG
>JACRQA010000222.1 GCA_016222915.1 Nitrospirota bacterium
ATTGCCGCCAGGTTCATTCAACAACACAAGAAGTCCCTTATTTCCGCTTTCAGACAGCCCTTGCAGAAACCAACTCCTTATTCCGGGAGTTCAAGATATTGCCACCTTATCAATCCACAAAAGACATATTCTGTCTCAGAATTGACAGAACTATTGATTCATACAGAAAAATATCGATCAATAATTTGCAATTGAAAATTAACAACGCCGTCCCTCACGAAAAGGTTACCCTCAGGATTTACCCACTGAATAATTCACTGTCTAAGGTCAGATTCTGGTGCAACAGTAAATTGCTTGATGTCCAGAACATCAAAAACAAAGACTTTGAAGGTGTGCACTTTTAAATTTTAGCTAACAGGAAATTCTTCGCCATCTTTTTCGCTCTCCATGCTCCTCGGCATGTTGTAAAAGTAATACCAATACATAGATTAAATTTTCAGTAGGTTTAACGAATAGGCACGATCGGCAACAACCTGTCATGCCATTTTTGTTTCAAAGGAGGTGAATAGTGATTGAAAGGATGATCATATCTATCTTAATGGTTGCCTGTATGTACATAAGCATAGAGCTCATGGAAACTGGCTACCAGTTCTTACTCAAAATCAATAAAAGGAGGAAACGTAAATGGTTGATAACCCAATTGACAACACAACGGCGACGAGAGAATGTTTAAACAATTCAGGGATGTCTTCAACTCTTTTAGGTCCTATCTTCAGACTTCCCAAAGCAGGAATAATCAGACCGGGTATCAAATCTTTAAAGAAAGGCTCCACACCCGATGATCAGAAGATTTACAACAGGATGCTTGAAGAAGGCGCTACCTGGGATGAAATAGACCGTTCCCTTGGAACGGACAAAAACAGCAAATCGAAATTGATCCCTGAAAACGTCGACTACTTCACAATTCGTCCGGAGGACTGTAAAAATCCTGATGATGCAAAGAGGCTTCATGATCTTTACGCTGATACCGACGGTAAAATAAGAAGCCTTCCTGTCTGGTTCTCCATTAATGAATGGTATAACATCATCCCTCACGGTCTTCGTGCATTCGGCAAAATACAGGGAATTCGCTATTACAGCGATATCATGGAAAAAGAGGGCGATGACGGAAATAAAGAGCTTGTTCGCATCTGCAGATACCCGCTTCATGTTGAACCCGGGAAACGCATTTACGGCGGCAGGAGATACGGTGAAAAGCCGTGTGTTCCTGATAACTGCCTTGAATATCAGTCCGGGAATTGTAAATTCGGCGGTGTAATCTGCTGCCATATCCCCGGAGTAAGAGGCGTCGGCGCATGGCTCATACCAACAACGTCCTGGTACTCTTTAACAAATATCAAGAGCACGCTTGATATAGTAACAAACCTGACAAGGGGAAGGATTGCCGGACTCGTTGAGCCATCCGCAGACACTCCGAGCCGCTTCAAAACAGTATTTCGCATCCGTAAAGTAACTGAGACTGTATCCATGATCGATATCAAATCAGGAATACCGACAAAAGTTGAACAAGACCTTATTCATCTGGATGTGGACATTGACCTGACAGAACTGGCAATAACCTACAACAATCAGAGACTGATTACAACGGGTTTTTCTTCCGCTGTTTTACTGAATGGTAAGACTGAAGGGATGACTTCTCAGGCATCACTGTTAAACAAGCCCTCTGATAACATCACAGGAATATCTGATATCGATAAAACCACGAAGACAAAAGAGGAGAAAAATACTGCTTCGGCAAACACGGGTAAAACTCTTACTGAGAATGCAGAAAAACTCTTCGGGATACTCGCTGGTAAATACGACACAAACGAACAAATCAGGGCTGAGATGGAAAGACTGACAAAGAAGAACAGTTTCTTTGATCTTACAGACGAAGAAGCTATAAGAGCAATTGAATCTCTCCGAAAGCCTGTTCAGAAGCAGATCGAGAAGCCTGCCAACAACGGCAGTGAGCCTGACGAGGTAAAAGAGCTTAAAAATATTCTAACCGCTCTTTGTGAGAATCCGATTGAAGTCGTAACCCGGCTCAAAGAATTAACTGGAGTTGATTCATTCGAGAACGTCACAAAAGAAATGGCGAAAAAGGCCATTGAGGATATGACGGTATCGACTTTGAATGACTTTTAATAATAAAAAAACTAAAGGAGATATAACTATGCAAAAACAAATTGGCGCATTATGGGTAAAGGAGTACACAAAAGACGGTGAAGCAAAGAAAATGCTTTCCGGGACCATTGATCTCGGGGTTATGGGCGAGGTGGACATTGCCATTTTCCCAAATGATCAGAAGAAAGAAGCCAAACACCCGGATTATCGCATCATACTCGGTAATTCAAACGGAAAGGGCGAAATGAAAACAAAACCGGAAAAAACAAAAAAAGAGCCTTTCTAATATTGCATATCTATCCAATAATTTTATGGGGTGAGGACTTTTCTTACCCCATTTTTTTATGCCCTCAGAGCGTAATACATAAGTAATCAATAACTATCAAGTAGAAATCGAACGAAAAAGGGTTTTTGGCAAATCGGATTTGCCGGGTCCTTTTTATTATAAATACATTTGGAGGTGATGATGGATAGAGAAATCATTGAACGGGCCAAGAATATCAACTTAATGGCATATCTTGAATTGGTATTGGGACTTGTCCCACATAAACGTTCCGCAAATAACGGTACGTTTTATCTTTCACCATTCAGGCAGGAAAAAGGACCTTCCTTACACGTTTCTTATTCAAATGGTATCTGGTAATGGTTTGATCACGTAAGCGCAAATCGTGAGGGTGGAGATGTTATCAAGTTTGTTTGCAGATTCAGGCAATGCTCCTTTAAGGAAGCTGTTGATGAACTGCTTCGGTTTGAAGGCTCATATTATGATTATGAGCAGAATTTCACCATGAAACGGTCAAAGACGGATCTTGCCCACAATAAAATAAAAAAAATATTATGGACAAGAAAGTTCTACAACAGGCTGCCTAACAACAACGAACGGCTGATAAGAAAGTACTTCTCTGAAAGATCGCTGAGATATTATCCTGAGCTGGGTTGCAAGGTACATGTTCATTTCAAAGACCACTTAAGCTATTTAGCATTTCCGTTACCGGAGGTCGATAAGCTAAGGGGATTGGAACTAAGGGAAATATGCAGTCTTGAAAAAGAACTCGGTCTGACTGAAGGAAAAAAGAACAGAAAAAATTATGGAACAAAAACTCTGTGGGTTTTTAAGAGAGATACATCCCGAATGCTGGTTGCTGAATCAATTCTCGATGCTCTTGCTGGAGAGGTCATTCTCAATGATTACGGCATATCTCTTGTCGCTTTAAATGGGGTAGGGCAGGTATCACAGCTTGATCCGTTAGTGCAGACCGTCAAACCACAAAAGATTATTCTTGCCATTGACAAGGACATACCTGGCCGAGAGACGGAGGTAATCGCAAAAGAAATTGTGAGAAAAAATAAAATTGATTATGAACTTCTGGAAACAAGGGAAAAAGACCTGTTACGGGAGCTTCATAAGGCAAAAGGAGGTAGTGAAAATGCAGCTTACGCAACATGAAATAAATCTGAGCGATAATGCCCTAAAGATACTGAAAAAACGTTACCTGAAAAAAGATGACTCAGGCAGCGTTATTGAATCTCCGGAGGAGATGTTTAGAAGAGTGGCCGATAACATCGCCCGGGCAGATTTGCTATATGGAGCTACAGATGAAGATATGCGAAAGATATCCGATCAGTTCTATGATCTTATGGCAAGTCTGAGGTTTTTACCAAACTCACCGACGCTGATGAATGCCGGCAAAAAGCTTCAGCAGCTATCTGCATGCTTTGTACTTCCGGTTGAAGACTCAATGCCGGAAATATTTGAGGCAGTCAAACAAAGCGCCATTATTCATCAAAGCGGTGGAGGAACGGGGTTTTCGTTTAGCAGACTCCGTCCGAAAGACGACATGGTTTCCTCAACACAGGGCAGGGCAAGCGGTCCGGTTTCATTTATGGAAGTATTCGATACTGCCACAAATACAGTAAAACAGGGTGGAACCAGAAGGGGTGCTAACATGGGGATTCTAAGAGTTGACCATCCGGATATCATGGAGTTTGTCACATGCAAAAAAGAGGAAGGGAGTTTCCCAAACTTCAATCTATCTGTTGCCATAACGGATATGTTCATGGAGGCCCTCAGAAACAACGCAAATTATCCTCCCGTAAACCCGAGAACTGGGCAGACAGTCAGGGAAGTGTTTGCGAAAGAGGTCTTCGACAAAATAGTTGAGATGTCCTGGTCAAATGGCGAGCCTGGGATCATATTTATCGACAGGATCAATGAATTTAATCCCACACCGGTATCCGGTGAAATAGAGGCCACTAACCCCTGTGGAGAGCAGCCACTGCTTCCCTATGAGTCCTGTAACCTTGGCTCCGTTAATTTGTCCTGTATGGTCAGTGATGGGGATGTGAATATGGATCTTCTTGAAGAGACGGTTAAAACAGCAGTTCATTTTCTGGATAATGTGATTGATATGAACAAATATCCACTACCGGAAATTGAACAGGTAACGAAACTGAACCGGAAGATAGGCCTTGGTGTAATGGGCTGGGCTGACATGCTCTTAAAGTTGCATATCAAGTACAGTTCTGATGAGGGGCTTAAACTTGCTGAAAAGGTTATGCATCTGATTCGTGAGAAGGCATATCAGGCATCTATGGAGCTTGCCGAAAAAAGAGGCGCATTTCCAAATTGGAAGGGAAGTATTCACAACGGAAACGGCAAAGTGCATAGGAAAGTCAGAAATGCCGCAATCACAACAATAGCCCCAACAGGAAGCATAAGCCTGATTGCCGGGTGTTCAAGCGGGATAGAGCCTGTATTTTCCTGGCAGCATAAAAGTGATCAGGCGGATATGGAATTGCTGTGGGAACACCCTATATGGGCAAAGTACAAGAATGAAGAGTATCTGCCGGAATACTTTGTAAAGGCTGATCAGATATCACCTGAATGGCATGTGAAGATGCAGGCCGCGTTTCAGAAGTATACCGACAATGCTGTGTCAAAAACAGTGAATCTTCCCAATAAAGCAACCATAGAGGATGTGCAGAAAATATATTTATTTGCATATGAACTCGGATGCAAAGGGATTACAGTTTACCGTGATGGAAGCAGGAAAGAACAGGTGTTAACAACTGCTGATAACCATGGGACAAAGAGAAGCAATGGTGGTAAGAAAACTCTACCCGAGGTGATTGATGAAAAACGTGTTGTGGTCAAGACAAAAGAAGGGAAATACTACATCCATCTAAGCCATATCGATGGTGTGCCGAAAGAAATATTTGTTACCGTTCCTCCGATAGGTAAATCGAGGGCATGGGTTGAATGTATTTCAAGATTGATATCCATTGCTATGCGGGCGGGTGTTTCTTGTGAGGATCTTATCAATCAGCTTTACAAAAGCTATCTTCAGTATGGGGATGTAACATCTCCTTTGCTGCACATAAACAAAGGCATAGCGAAAGCGCTTGAGGCATTAAACAGAAAGCCCAATTATGAAGTTTCCTGTCTTGATTGTGGCGGAACAATGGTCATGGAAGAAGGATGCTTAAAGTGCTACTCATGTGGAGCAAGCGCCTGCTAAGCCTCTTTCACTTTTTTAAGGACGTGTGGGCTATCCTGTACGTCCTTTTTTCTTTTAATAGAGGAATGAAATAGCAGCATTCCTTGAATAAATTCAATACTTCAAGCTAAAATAAGCGTCAGGTTTTTGAAATGATAATAAATTTTAATAAGATAGATTTAAGGAAAAAGGCATTGTTTTTTATCTGCTTGCTATTTGCTCGCATAACTGCTTGCAAAATGCGAGCAATTATGACACTTAGTGAAACTTCATGTTACCTGGTGATACTTGGTAACATCTTGATATATAAGAAAAAACATGATGTGCCGGAGTGGCGGAATTGGCAGACGCAAGGGACTTAAAATCCCTCGGTCGGTAACGACCGTACCGGTTCGAGTCCGGTCTTCGGCACCATTTGTTCATATATCCCTGCCTTAAGGCTTGCATGGGCCAGAAGTACACTTACCGTATTAGCCAGGTTATAACTCCTCACTTTACCCAAAATCGGTACAAACACAGAACGGTCAGGCCATTGTATCAACCACTCCCGTGGCAGTCCCCGGGTTTCACTTCCGAATACAAGAATGTCTTCATCTGCATATTCAGGGATGTCGTAACGGACCTTGCCGTGTTTGGTGACCAGCCAGGGGGTACGGTCTCCGAGCCAGTTTAGAAACTCATCAGGGGTCCCATGGACTGTAAGATTCAATTCGCTCCAGTGGTCCAGCCCGGCCCGTCTCACGGCACTGTCGCTAAGGTCAAATCCTGTGGGTCCGATCAGATGGAGGCAGGAGTTCATGCCTACGCACTGTCGTGATATATTCCCCGTATTCGGAGGTATCTCCGGCTGGTATAGGACTACGTGTAACATAGCGCCGCATTGTCAGCTTTCTTCCTTGAAGGCAGCGATGTAAGGAAGGTTTCTATATTTATTATCATAATCGAGACCGTAACCGACAAGATATTCATCAGGTATTTTATATCCTGTATAGTCCGGCTCAAGGTCGACCTGTCTGTGGGCTTTTTTATCAAGAAGGGCGCATAGCTTCAATGAGGCGGGCTGCCTGCTCAGGAGGGTGTCTTTTATATATTTCAGAGTCAGTCCGGTATCTACGATATCTTCAAAAAGAAGGACGTGTTTTCCTTTTATGTCTTCCCTCAGGTCGGCATGGATCTTTACCTTTCCGGTTGTTTCAGTTTTAATGTAACTTGATGCAACCAGAAAATCGACTTCCAGAGGCACCTGTATCTGTTTGACAATATCAGCGAAAAACATAAAGGCGCCTTTCAATATGCCGACTGCAAGAATTTCTTTGCCTTCGTAGTCTTCGGATATCTTTCCGGCAAGCTCCTTCACCCTTTTTTGAATTTGCTCTGATGTGAGAAATGGTTTCCCGATAATCATTTTATACCCCTCATGTGTAATGAAATAAAGAAATATTATATAGAGTGACATGCCATTTTTGCTACAAAAATAAAAAAGGCTGCGAAAATTAACAATATTCCTCCTGAATCATCTGAAAATTCTCTCAGCAGTATTGTGCTGACCTTAGGTTAATTGAGTAGTTCACTATTGTGGAGTAATTATTGGTTTGCCATTTTGGCATGCTTTCCGTTAGAATAAATTCATTAGTTTTTCACAATTAAATTTTAATGCCATAGCATACAAATTGTTTAATCCTCATAATACTAGCAATGTTTTTGGTCTCTCATAAATGAATTCGTTATTAATGGCATCATAGCGTTACTCTAATTATGCTTAAGAAACTCGGGAAAAGTATAACAATTGTGAATGCGATTGCATTTGCAGTAGTTATATTGGTCGGGGG
This sequence comes from Nitrospirota bacterium, assembly GCA_016222915.1. GTDB lineage: Bacteria > Nitrospirota > Thermodesulfovibrionia > UBA6902 > UBA6902 > UBA6902. The sequence continues at coordinate 7,433 of JACRQA010000222.1, forward strand.
GGTAAGCATATACCTTACGAAAGACATCCTCCATAATGCTTACAAAATTGAAGAATTGAGTAAAGATATTGTAGAAGTCGACAGTATGCATTCGGACGCCTACCGGCTGATACTCTCCATGCATCACCTGCTGATTGAACAGGATGAGTTGTACTCAAGAGAGGCCATCGACGTAATTTCGGAACTTAAGAAAAAGGTAGAAGAATATAAGAGTCATGAACTCAAAGCGCTGTCCGGGGAGGAAAATGCAGAGCTTGTGCTTTTGGACAGGGTACTGGATGATGTTAAGGGACTGGAAGTCATCAATGAGTTCATGAAGGCCTATCAAAAGACAGGGCGTTTTGAAAGAGATTCTCTTATTGGACTGGAAGAGTATGTCTATGGTATTGAGGAAAACACAAACAAGATCAATAAAGTCCATCTCTCCAGGATAAACAGGTTGAGCGAAGAGTCATTGACAAACATGTGGATCATTCTCTTTATCTATCTGGTATTTATTACGATAGGCGGCTTGTCCATTTACGCGGGCCATATCATGCTTCTAAAAAATGTTGTGAGGCCGATCAAGACACTGGCTGCCGCAACCATAGAGTTTGCAGAGGGTAAACTCGATAAAAGGGTATATACCGATTCAAGGACTGAAATAGGCCAACTGTATAATTCTTTTAACCGTATGGCGGAAAATCTGCAGGGCAACGATGAGCTTCTCAGGAAGTTCAACGAGGAGCTTGAAAGGAAGGTGAGGGAGAGGACCACTGAATTGCAGAGCGCCAACGAGCAATTGCAAAAGACGCAGAAGGCGCTTATAAGGACCGAAAAAATTGCGGCAGTAGGTCAGATAGCTGCGGGTGTCACCCACGAGATAAAGAACCCGTTGAATTCCCTGTCTATAAATGCTCAAATGCTTATAAGAGATCTAGCCGGGAAATTCGGACCTGATTCTCCGGCCCATGAATCTGCGATGTTGATCAAATCAGAGATAAACAGGATCAATAATATCCTTGAGCAGTTCGTGAAGTTTGCGAAATTCCCTGAGCCGCGCCTGGTGGACAACGATATCAACCAGGTTGCAAAGGAAGTGGCGGACCTGATTTCTGAAAGCGCGAAGGACTCCGGCGTTACGGTTGCATTGTCTCTTCAGGAGAATATGCCGGTCATCAAATTTGATAACTGGCAGATGAGGGAGGTATTGATAAACCTGACCCAGAACGCAATAAGGGCCATGAAGGACGGCGGAGAGCTGGCATTGCAGACTGCATTGGTTGATGGAAATGTTATCATACGTGTCAAAGATACGGGAGAAGGAATTTCTGAAACAAATCTGGGGCGGATATTCTCTCCCTTTTTCAGCACAAGAGAAGGCGGACTTGGACTGGGGCTTTCAATCGTTCAGCGGATCGTGGAAAGTCACGGGGGAAAAATAAACTGCGCAAGTAAATTGGGAGAAGGGACTGTTTTTGAGGTATATCTCCCGATGGAAAGAGGTTAGCATTCTGCAATGAAACCATCAATTCTCATAGTAGACGACGAAAAGTCAATCCGTGATAATCTGGCGAAATACCTGTCAGGGGATTATACGACCTACACTGCTGCAAACGGCAGGGAAGCCGTCAGAGAGCTTACTGAAAACAGCGATATAGAAGTGGTCCTGAGCGATATGAAAATGCCTGTGATGGACGGCCTTGAGTTACTGCAAAAGGTCCGAGAGGACAACAGGGATGTGGTAGTGATTCTCATAACGGGCTTCTCTACAATTGAGTCGGCTGTCGATGCAATGCGGAGGGGGGCCTATGATTATCTGACTAAACCTATTGATCTTAATAAGCTTGAAATAACTTTAAAGAATGCTATTGAAAACAAGAAACTGAAGTCGGAGAATATTCTTCTAAGGCAGAGGATAAGAGAGAAAATTGACGCGACGTCTCTTGTCGGCAAATCAGAGAGGATAAAAGAAATTCTTGATATAGTGGACCGCGTCTCATCCACAAAAGCGACGGTATTGATTCAGGGGGAGAGTGGAACAGGCAAGGAGCTTGTAGCGAATGTGATGCATTATAACAGTCTGGTTGCAGACGGGCCCTTTATAAAGGTCAACTGCTCCGCCCTGGCCGAAGGTGTGCTGGAAAGCGAGCTTTTCGGGCATGAAAAAGGGGCCTTTACAGGCGCTCTGTACATGAAAAAAGGGAGGTTCGAGCTTGCGGACGGAGGAACGCTGTTCCTGGATGAAATAGGTGACCTCCCCCCATCCATTCAGATCAAGCTGCTTAGGTTTTTACAGGAGTCCGAGTTTGAGAGGGTAGGGGGCACAAAGACCCTTAAAGTCGATGTCAGGATCATCTCCGCCACGAACAAAAACCTTGAGCAGCTTGTTAAGGAAGAAAAGTTCAGGGACGATCTCTTTTACAGATTAAAGGTCGTAACTATTGAAGTGCCCCCGTTGAGAGAAAGGGTGGAAGACATTCCCCTGCTTTTGGATTTTCATCTGAGGAGATTTACGGAGATACACAATAAGCAGATAAAAGGGATATCCAAGGAGGCCGTAAAGCTGATCAAATCATACTGCTGGCACGGAAATATCAGGGAACTGATGAACTGCATCGAGAGCGCTGTTGTTATGAGTGTCGGAGACTTTATAGATGTGGACAGTCTGCCGCCGTTCATGATCATCGGGCAAAAAGACCAGCCATACGGCAAATCGTCCAGGAACCTTTTTGACATTGAGAAAAAGGCCATACTTGAGGCGCTTGATAAATCCAAGGGCAATAAAGCCGAGACTGCCAGGACCCTGGGGATAGGTTTAAGGACGCTTTACAGGAAATTAAACCAGTATGGCGTAGACATCTGAGCGCGTCCCTCAGAGTTTCAGTTTATTTAACTCTGTTTCGACCTCATCGATATTCCGGAGAAGTGAATCGTAATCATTTATTGGCCCTTCTTTTTTACCGGCGTCCTTTCCGATTTTATGCAGTGACCCTGAGAGCCCTTCATACTTCTCTTTGATGTCTGAAAATCTTTCCCTTAATTCCCCGGTCATCCGGTTGAGCTCATCGGCAACGTCCTTAAAATCATCTTTTTGTCTTAATACGATACGCGAAGACAGGTCTCCATCCGTGACCTTCCTGATGTCCCTGGACATTCTTATGAGCGGGCCGGAAGTCTTCTTCATCATCATAAATCCGGTCAGCGCCAGCAGGACCGCAACAAAAACAAAATTTATAACATTTATGAAAATGAAAATGGGCCGGACCAGTTCGTCCGTTGAATTTATATTTATATGCGTGCTCCACATCAGCGTGTCGAGCTGCTTCATGGCCAGTGTGTCAAATGCCGTAACAGCCAGGGTATTGCTGATCAGCGAGATAACGACGAACAACAACGCATAACGTATCTGCACTCTTGAATCGATAATGTATTTGCGTCTTTTCAGTTTCATTTTAGTCCCTTCATTTAATATGGCATTCAAGGCACAACCGGCTTCCCCTGTTATTTATTGCGAGCATATTTTTTTCCCGGGAATATATATTGTGGCATGTGCCGCAGCCGATCTTTCCGTTGAACAGCCTGATTTCCTTGTTTAACATGCCCTCAGCCCTGAACTTATGCGCTTTCCGTGAGGTGATCTTATTATAGGAGACACCTATGGGATGGTTGTATTCTTTATTATTATGGTTCCACGTGCCGGCCCCGACGTTCTCTTCCGGGGACTTTGCATATGTATCATGGCATTCAATACATTCCAGGGACACATTGTCTATACGCGTCGTCCTGTTCGTTACCTTATAAGAGCCGGGGTGGACATTTTCAAAAACCATGTGCCTGTTTTTATCGATCTTGTGACAGGTAGTGCAGAAAAAAATACCCCGTGATTGTCTCCTTAAAAACAGGTGGCTGTCCGTTAAATTCTGAATGCCGTTTTCGGGATGGACGAAGTGGCAGGTAAGGCACGTCAATTTACCGTCTGTAAGAGGCATGTCCTCCGGGACCTCCATAGTCGGATATACGTCCGAAGGATGAGACTTTTTCTTTTCCAGCTTAAGATGGCATGCGTTGCATGCCAGAGTAATCGTGGGTTTTATACTAGCCGGGTCATCTTTGACGTCAGAGTGACACAGCACGCACTTGTCATCAGAAAACTCATGCCCCCGTCCGGACAACCCGTACGCCACTGCGGCGATAGCTATCAGAAGCGCGAATATGATGGAACATTTGTTTCTCATATTTTAATGCTGTCCAGTTGACCTTTAATACGGTTGTCTATGTCCAATGCCTTTTTTGATGCCGCCTCTGTATCTTTCCCATCTTCAGTAAGGGACTTAAGCTCTGTCACGGCGCTTTTCAATTCATTGATTTCCAGAGTGAGCGCCCGGACTTTTTCGCTGTAGCGGTCGGTCATTTGATTGAGAGACTCGGCAAAAGGGTGGACCACATCTCTTTGCCTGAATTTGACCTTTGTCCCCAGACGTCCCTCCCCGATGGACTTTGCGCACACCTTGATCCTGTACAGAGGCCCGGCAATCCTGTGCGTATAAAAAATAACCAGGACCATCAAGCCGAGTATTATCAGCAAGGACGATATGCCGCTTATCTTGAGGGTCTTCAGCACGAGGGTCTCCTGGATGTCCGTGATAATGCACAAGAGCGCTCCATAGTGCGTATCGAGTGGCTTGCAGACTTCAAAGTAAAGGAATATACCCGATACGGCAACGCCGAATACAAATATCCCCAGGGCAGAGAGAACAAGGCCGGGGAGGTAACTCTTTCCGATTATTCTTTCCGGTTTCAACGCGTGGCCTCCTTATTTAACGATCACGGCTTCTTCAAGGATTAATTTATAAAAATATCCTGCGCCGAGGTTGACGTCCGTTTTAAGAATCCCTTTAACGGTCACAATGTCGCCTGCAACTGCAGTGTCCAGTGTTGTCACAGTCAATTTGTTGTCCGGTGGGGTCCCGGTGCCGTCCTGTAAAGTCAGCCAGTTTTTAGAGAGGATTTTTTTGCTTACCTTCAATACCCTGGCCCTCAACAGGACTTCCTTACCTTTAAGTTTTTCAGCTTCGGAAAATATTTCCTCTATGTTTTTACCGTTACCGGCCTTTTCTATTTCCCCTTTTGCCGGGGCAGTGATTGTTTGGTCCTTCTCCTGTTTCACAAACTGGGAATGATAGTTGTCGGCTGGGACGTGTTCGAGGTCATTTAACCGGGGCGCTTCCGCCTTCTTGATTTTCGTGATAAAGAGGATTTTGTCAAAGGTCTTATCAAGCTCCTTGCTTTTGAAGCCGGTCATTTCAACCCCACCTGAATAATGCACCCTGTCCCCCGGCTTTACCTCTCCGCCGAGGAATGAAGGCAAGGTTGCTATCCACGTTTTATTCCCGGACTCTTCAACTTCCAGATAGATATATTTTTCACCCTTACTGGCTTCCACAATAGACGCCGTGTGTTGTTTTTCCGTCTCCTGATCTTTCACCGGCTGCTGCTGTTCCGGCTCATTCGCTGCAAGAAGCGCCGGCGTCAAGAGCAATGCTATAAGCAGTATCGTTATTTTTATGGGCTTCATTTGTCCTCCTGTGAACATACCTGCGATTTTATATGTCGATTTATTTTCATATATTAATGCGCTTATTCAATAAGCTTGAAATCATGGGTATACCCCCGGATTATGGTCTCTGCCGTGGCAGCTCAGAAAACACTGCCCGCTGAATATACCGAGGTCTTCGAACTTAAGGAGCCCCTGGGCATTGGGCTGGACAATGGACACATCAAAATTTATCAGGTGCGTGTTATATAAGGGGGTCCCCTGGATACCGCTTATGCCGTGGGGGTCATGGCAGGCGGAACATGGGGTGCTCGCGGTCACTATATGACGGTTATGCTGCTTAAAGCTGGCGTCGCTGAGGATATTGTTCCTGTCGTGGCATTTATAGCACAACGCGTAGTTGTAGGAACTCTCCTGAGTGAAATCCTGTGTAGTATAATTTTGTTCAAGAAGTGACCTGTATATTGACCCGTGCGGCCCTCGTGCCCCACCCGAATTATCATTGTTATGGCAATCGGTACAGAATATAATGCCGGACGTTGTATACGGCGGCAGAAGGCTCGGCACATTCGGATTGACCCCGGCGGCTTCAACAGGATGATATGACGGGTTTGAGACATCGAACTCAAGCCTCGTATTAAGCTGCTGGATCTGCCTGTCTATCCGGAAGGTCGAGATGACATTGTTGTCCCCGTGACACTTGAAACATATTTCATATAAATTGGCTGCCGGCCTGACCTGCATGCCCGAGGAGGTGATGCCGCTCGCGCCGGCATTTGCCCCTGAAATCTGCGGGGCGCCCGATGAGGCAACGTCGTTGGCCTGGTGGGGATTGTGGCAGTCCGGGCATTCAACATGCTTCGTTACACCGCCGAGAGAAAAGTCTTCCACCGGATCATGTATGCCGCCATAGTCCTGGACTGAATGCCTGTAGGGCTTCAGCAGCTCCTGCTCGATGTTTATTAAGGCCGTGTTCCCGTTGTGGCAGATGAGGCAATTGTCTTCTTCAAAGGGGTAATTCAAAAGCCTTTGATGTCCTCCTGCCGTGTGGGGTTTATGGCAGTTCTCGCAGCCGTTTTCCGAAACGGTGGTATATGCCGTATGTGGCCACGGGTCCGGACCGGCCCCGTTCCACATTGAGTTTGAGAGGGAATGAGAGGACAGATTCCAGCCGTCCTTTTGATGACAGGCCGTGCAGAGATTCGAATAGATATTGGGCATCACCAGGAATTTGCCGTTAGTGTCATTATGCGGATCATGGCAAGCCGTGCATTGCAGCTCTCCGTTGTTGTCCAGCTTTATTTCCTGAGGTAAGGCAACCGGGTCGGCGAGCTCACCGTTACTGACAGCGAGTGCGGCGTTATATACAAATGAGACGGGATGATCATCCGAAAGGTCTGTCCCCAGCTTCGACGGTCCTTCCGGCATAAAACGGGTCCCGCCTGCAAAGGGGATTTCATAATATTCAGAAACAAGCGCCCCGAGTGCGATAGTCCCGTCATGGCAACTGAGGCAAAGCTTCGACGCCCCGGTCGGCTGTCCGACAGTCGCGTAGAGGGTGGTGCTTTGATAGGGAGTGTAATTAACGGTGGAATCAGCCCGGTTCCAGAGAAACGGTATGTCTCTCCTGGCGCTGTGAGGCGCATGGCAGAATATGCATATCTGGTCCTCGGTAGTTGATTTGATTGCGCCCGGGCCGCTGACGGAAAGATTGTGCTTTGTGTACTGAATGCCCTGCTGGGACATTGCAACATTCCAGGATGTTGAGATCAACAGCGCGACCGCTATAAATAATAATCTTCTTCTCATTATTTTATAAATTCATCCCCCTTAAAGTATTTAAATATCTGCACCCTGTGATTATATGAGTCCGATATATAAATCCTGTCGTCCGAATCGATAAATATCCCTGAAGGAAGCCAGAATTCTCCGTAGCCTTTACCGGGACTGCCGAAGACCATGAGAAGTCTGCCCTGGTCATCAAAAATCTGTATATTATCAAAAAGCGCATCGACTACATAAATATTTCCATCGCTGTCGGAGGCCACTCCGCGGGGCCTTGAAAAATACCCCGGACCGTCTCCGGCCTTGCCGAAGGCCTCGAGAAATTCACCTTCAGGCGAAAGTATCTGGACCCTGAAGTTAAGCGAATCGGAAACGACAATTTTCCCGGCGCGGGTCACGGAGATGTTTGTAGGCTTGTAAAAATGGCCTTTGGTGTTTCCTTCTTTCCCTATTATCCCTTTTACTTTGTAAGTGCCGGCATCGTATCTTATGATCTCTGAACTCTGGGTATCCAGCACGAGAAGCTCGCCGGTCAGGGCATTGAATGCTATCCCTGTGGGTCTTTCAAGCAGGCCCCGTCCTATTTCTCCGCTATATTTTTTGCCCCCGGCCTTGAATACCTTTATTACCGCCTCTTTCGAGTCCGTCACGTATATTGTATCTTTGCCGTCTATTGCTATACCAATCGGAGATGTTAAGGAAGTTTCGTCATCGGGGAACGTGTAATAAACACCAGCATCCTCATCAAAAACATGCACGAGCCTGTAAAAGTTGTCAACGACAAAAAGTCTTCCCCCACGGTCCGTAATGACCCCGTATGGATTGACGATGGATTTATCGGTTTCACCCTTTAAGAACCTGATGAACCGTGTCAGCCCCTGGTCTTTTATATTCATGTCTTCAGGGCGTGAGATCGAATTGACGAGCCTTATTCTCGGGACCTCGGGAGGCTTCGGCCATATTATATTCGGGAGCGTCTCTCGCGTTTCCACTATTTGTTTGAAACACGCAGTAATGCCGCTGATCAAGAAGAAAATCAATAAGTATAAACAGACCCGTCCAGGATATTTCATTTAAATAAATTTCGCTACCTAATATTAAGGGTATTCCCTGATCCGGACCCTTAAAACAAGTCTCTTGTTATTGTAACCATAAATAAATGATTAATAAAGTTTTCCCTTGATGTCATATCTTTTTCATTTGCAGCAGTATATTTTATATGACCTTTGTATATATTGTAGCTCCATTCATACAGAGATGAGAAGCCGGTCTCCTGGGTTTTATTAATGACCCCGGTGACCATGTTTATAAATTGTTCAATAACGAGACGCTGCCTTTGAGACAGCATCAATTGATAACTTGCCTTGTAGTTCTGAAACCTTTCGGTATCATGAGACGCCTCAAGATTTTTAAAACGGATTGCGCCTATGCCGGCAGAAAAATTCAGATAGCTCATATCGGTCGGCCTGAAGATCAGCAATTCAGACGCCTTCCAGCTTTCAGTCGGCGTTTCAGTTGATGATATGCTGGTGTACTCCAGAGTGGTTGAACTCCATCTCCATTTATAATCCAATCCCATGGTCTGGTTGAGATAACTTCTAAGGATTTCGGGCTCAACGCCCCTGAGAAAATACTGGTTGGATTTTGTATAGCGGTAATGGATTTTCAGAGAATTCCAGAGATTGAAAATTATGCCGTAAGATCTGTCAAATACACTATAATCAAAAGGCGGCTCACTGACATAATTATAATCTACGAAAACTTCAGAGCCGTCAGGTATGGCTGTCGTGCCGGCCTTGCGGCTGATACCTGTAAAATCGCCTATGGCCGTAATTACATAATCGGTATTTTCAATATAAGTGCGGCCTCTCAGTCCATCAGCAGTTCTTTTTTCGATCACTCTTAATGACGATATTTCAATATGCTTATTATTCAGCAGCACAACAGTATTTCCGCTGAGCGATATTAATTCATCACGCACCTCTATAGTTATAGCGCTAGAATTCGGGTTTTTTTCAGCGACCCCGTACGCATGACTTACACTGGCATTTATTGACCCTCCGGGAATTCGCCTTATATAATTCCAGTCAAGGCCTCCGCTGTAAAATACTTCCCGCCCGCCCTCATTCTGGTTCTTGGATGTGTCCGCATGAACAGTGGTTGTGAGGTTTTCATAGAGCTGGTGGCTGAGCTGGAAGTCGAACGCCTGGCGCTCCCTCCTCTTGTCGTCTCCCAGGTCATAGGATTCATAACGCAGATTATAACGGGTAGACAGGTTTCTTGAGTGGTCCAGCAGCAGGTTTTCATACCAGTTGACTCCCCTTTCAAGATATGTGTCGCTATGCCTGTCTCTGTATCCGGCTGATGAGATGAGGGAGGCCTTCCTGCTGCCGGGGAACCCATAGATGTTCTGAAATGATGCTTCCTTGGAAATCAGATTTGATTCCGCTGTTCCGCCTGATTGTTCTAAATCAAAATAGACCAGGTCCAGCCTGGAGGTCCCCAGATTTTCGTCATATCTCATATTTAACCGTGCCTCATCTTTTGTTTCGGCAGAGCTGATAAAACCGCTTTGCTTATCTTCATAATGAGAATAATCCAATATAGTAGGCAGGACGTTGTATTTCAGGTTTAACCTTGCGCCGTAGTTGTCCGCCTCTACAGTCGACCGCTGTGCGAGGCTGCTGTTTAATGTCGACAATCTCTTGTTGCCGAAGAGTGTGATTGTATAAGGCTTGTATTGCAAAAAAACCAATTCAGCGTCATATCCCTGGAGAAAGGTCCTCGATTCCTGCTTGTCCGCGCCCTCGAACGCTTCAGTAGTCTGCTCCCACTGGGGAGACAATGTAATGTCAAATTCAACAAGTGCCGGATGATATGCCCATCCGTTAGTCTCGATATCGAGTCTCTCGGAATAGGTGGTTGTGTCGATGTCACTCTCAGTAAAAGGGCCGCTTCTTTTGTCATTCTCAAATTCATAAGATACTTCAAAGCCGAGCCTGGGCCTTGATACATGGAAGTATTGAATAGCAAAAGCCTGCCCTGCAAGCAGCTCCGCCGCGATTGCAAAGCCTGCAAACGTGAGTGCGCATTTCCATGTAGATCGTTTCATAAACATCATCAGCGTTTAAGATTAATTTAACAAGCTTTCGTCCAGGTCTTTCTTTAGCAGAAACCTGGTTTTCCCTAAGTGTGGATTATGACAAGACGTGCATTCTTCACCTTTCACGTGGTCTTCCGTCTCCATTATGAGTCCTGAGGAGTGGCAGGAGGCGCACATTTCCCGTGAACTGCCCTTCTTGAGCATGTATGGAAATGCTGAGGCATGAGGGCTGTGACACGTGATGCATATGCCTTCCGATACGGGCCCGTGGACCCAGAGCCCTTGACTGAAGGCTGAATTGACGGACTTTGACGAATGGCAGTCCGTACACAGTTCCTTGATAGGCATGACGAGCCTGCCTGAAACATTTTGATCTCCTTTTACAACTGAAGCGCCTTTCTTCTCTCCTAAAGTTCTGAATGTGGCAGTCTGGGAAGTTGAATGGCATTGAAAACACTGCTGTGCCCCATAAGGGCCATGCGTGTAAGAAACAATTGTGAACTCCTCTTTCCTTTTTCTCAATATCTCTTCACCTGACATCCTGGTTTTCTCCTCACGGACAGCATAAGCGCTGTCAGGATGTGGGACCCCGGTGAAGAAAAAAGTCAGCGCCTTATACCTGGTGTATTTGTCACAGCCTGAATTCACCAACAGAAAGATAGATAGAAAGAGAAAATATAAGATATATTTATTTGGTCCCGGGGCTATCATCTAATTTAAGTTTTTGCCTGGGCACCTCAGGAAGGGGTTTTCCCGTCCATTCGCCAAAGCCATATACATTGATTTTATGTTCACCCAACATATTCCCTACGTAAACTAAGTACTTAATATTAAAGTTTTTATCGACATACTTCTGAAAATACTTAATGTTTTCGTAATCTATATATATTGAATTCGGAAGATACATACTTCCCGGATTGGGGCCAAACTCACCGAAAAAGAGCACAAGCAGAGTTGACTGGTTCTCGAATATCTGGACGTTCTCGAATGCAGTGTCGACTGCGTACAGGTAGCCATCGGCATCAACGGCAATGCCCTTGGGCCGGGCAAAACCTCCGAGTGTGTCACCCAGGTAACCGAATTGCTTTTCGTACTGACCGTCGGATTTATATTTTTGTATCCTGAAGTTGAAGGAGTCATCTACATATATATTGCCTTCAGTGTCAATAGTTAAATGAGACGGCCTGTGCATTTTACCTGGTTCAGCGCCAGACCCGCCGATAGTATGAAGGGTCTCTCCGGTGTCCAGGTCGACGACGGCTATGTGATGCTCGTTGAAGTCCGCCACATACATCTTTTTCCCATGCACCGCTACATCGAGAGGTTTATTGAACTGTCCTTCTTTTCCATAGGCTTTTACGAATTCATCTTTCTCGTTAAATACCACCACCTGCTTCCTTCCGAAGTCAGCAATATATTTATATCCTGATGGCTCTATCCATATGCCTCCCGGCTGATCAAGAGACCCTTCGCCCTCGTCCCTGATAAAATTGAATTCCATTTTATCGAAATCAACAACAAGGATTTTTCTGAAGGTCCTGTCGGACACATAGATTTTCCCCGGTACCGCCGCTATGTCATAAGGTCTTGAGATTTGCTTCATGGACTTGATTTCTCCAAGGAGAAATTCCCTGAATGCGCTCGTCTCTTTACCGATATCGTCTTCAGAGGTAATAGACGTAAGAAACTGAAGCCTCGGCTGCTGGGGCAGCGGGGGATAAAAGACCGTCTCTATCTTCTCCTGAGTCGCGGCGCAGCTCATAAGAAGAAGCAGGATGAGCGAAATCATACTTCTGTTTATCATTGTACCTCCTGTTATTAAGCTTTAGAAGCGTTATCGTGTTTCAGTGTTTAAGTCCTTTTGTTTTTCCTTCTCACGTTCGATATCATCTTTTCTGCTTTGCTCCAGCTCTTCTTTGGTAGCGTTTTCTCCAGGCAGAGGGTCTGTCTTGATAAAGTTAGATTCAGGTTTGTATCTGTCATACTTTGCAAGCCTGTGGCAGGTTGTAGCGCACTGCCCCCCTGTTTCAGTTTTTTCAAAGTCTACAGTCAGCATCCTCTGCCCGAACAGGAAGGTATCATTCAACAACATAGGGTCCTTAAGTCCGTGCGGGCTGTGGCAGACTTTGCAAGTGCGTCCTTTTGTTTTGTTTACGTGCCGATAATGAAGATTGACATTGCCGTTTCTGAACATCGTTAGCGACAGCGTCCTCGGCTCGCTGAGTTTTTTATCGAGGTCTTTGTGGCAGTCACCGCATAATCCATAAGCCCCTTCTTTATAAGAGGCATACAACCCTGCCGGATAGGGCAGCTTCAGATGTTTGTAGTAATCGCTTGAATGAGCGTCATGGCATGCAGTGCATTTACCTTCTGCAAAAGGTTTATGCGGTCTGTTTTTCTCATCTTCTAATATAACTTTGGGAGGAGATTTTTTCAGCCCCTCGGGGGGGATGACGTCTATCTTGTGACATTGGGAGCAAATGGCCACTGTTTCAGGCGGAAGCTTATTGAATACATGTTTGCCTTCAGTAATTATTTCATGGCAGCGATTGCATTTTAGCCCATCTACGCCTATCGCATGAATATATTTTTTCTTTTCCATGTCCGCGTGGCAGGATGCATTAATGCATGAGGCCCCCGGTTCGATTACAACTTCTTTCAAAAGGTCTTTAGTGATCTTTTCGGGTTTGTCCTGTCCCTGCGCCGGTGTCGCTTCTTTTCTCTGGACATCGGGCACTGAAAGGACGGCTTTATCTTCTGCATTTGAAGATAGGGCAATTAAAAGTAATAACGTGACGATTAATATAAGCTCAAATTTTGTTGAGAATTTGTTCATGGCAATCAAAATTATAATACAACATGCCTGCTATTACTATAGCATTGCAAAATTAAAGTCCCTGCGCTTCGGCCGGTCCCGCCGACGAACGGCCAATGATCACGCAAAAAAAAAGGCGGGGATATATTCCCCACCTTTTATAAGAATACGAATGTTACACTTGCACTATTTTACGTGGCAAGCAAGACAAATCTGCGATCCGGCAAGGTCTACTCTCAGGAGAGGAGTCCCGCCGACTGCTTCGATCGGGGCGTCATGAACATCATGACAGGATGAACACTGCATAATATCGCCTTCAAGAACATCAGCGATTGTGCCGGAACCGCCCATAGGAGCAGTAACGGGCTTCAACCAACCGTCGCCGCCTGCGAGAGAGTCAGGATTGTACTCGATTGAGATCGGGTGAGTTCCCCTGAGGTCACGCGTTGCACCGGCTGCAAAGCCCGGGATCTCGGCGTATACCGGCAGAGCGAATACACCACCGGCATGGTTCTCGAAATTATCGACTGCTACGGTACCATCATGGCATGAAAGACAAAGCTTTGAATTGCCTGTCGGCTGGGCTGCTACTGCGCCATTGATGGTGGTGCTCCATGCATTGTTATACATGGTGAAAGTTGCTGCTGTTACCGCATGGTTCCACAATAAACCGTTCAGGTAATTCTGAGCTGCTATGTGGTGATCGTGCGGTGAGTGACAGATACGGCAGATCTCTCCGCCCAATGTCGGGATTGTGGCTGAGAAATCGTGAGGGCTGTCGGTGATACCGGCGCCCGCTCCTGCTGCCAGTGCGTAACTGGCGATTCCGACTGTCAATATGACAGCCAGGGTGAGAATGAGTAGTTTTTTCATCCTCGCACCTCCTTTTAAAAAGTTTTTAATATACGATGGCAGCATGGCTGTCTTTATTGAATGCGACCCGATGCTTTCCGTGCCTGCCTTTCGGCAGGGTTGGCCTTGTACATCGTATCTGCGATTATATAGAGCAAACGCCATGCCAGTATAAAAATGAATAAAATACAATTAGTTGCGCCATTTGTCATTACATTTTTAATGCCAATATGGCAGTATTATTTTGCCATTTTGGCATTGTGAATTGAATAAATATACGAATTGCTTTTTGATCCTTATTAACCGATTCTGACGCAAGTGATTTAACACAATATGCAGCTAGTTAGTTTTCATTATTAATATCTATTCGCCTACGTGAAATATCTTGTCGTCACGGGCTGATATGAATTATTCTTTGCATCAACCATGATTTATTTTTGATCAGGTCTATAGTAAGATAAGAACCTGATTTAATCATTGTACATTTGAATGAGAAATTATATGTGTACTAATTCTAAAGGAGAAAGATATGAGAAGACACATAGTATCGGTCAGTATTTTATTAATCCTGAGTATATTCATTACGTCATGTACTGAGAAGCGTGCAATTCAGGGCGAAGCGGTTGAGTACAAAGTAGATGGCGTGACGTTTAAAGGGTACATTGCTTATGACCGCAACAAAAAAGGCAAACGTCCGGGTGTGCTTGTAGTACATGAATGGTGGGGACATAACGAGCAGGTCCGCAAGCGGGCGGAGATGCTTGCCGGACTGGGTTACACGGCGCTGGTTGTCGATATGTACGGCAATGGCAAGCAGGCCGGCAATAGTGAAGAGGCCGCGAAGCTTGCTATGGAAGTTTCGGGAAATGACGAGCTTAGACGTAAGCGATTTACGGCAGCCATGAATTTCCTGGGGAGGCATGAGTCCGTTGATCCCGGACATATTGCGGCAGTAGGCTACAGCTTTGGCGGATATGTGGTCCTTCAGGAGGCCCTTGACGGAGCTGATCTTGACGGGGTGATAAGTTTTTATGGAGGTTTGTTGGTAAAAATGCCGGACGCCCCAGGCGAAGTAAAGGCAAAGATCTTGATTTTGCATGGTGAGAAAGACTGGTACGTGACCCCGCAAATGATCGTGCAGTTTGAGTCGGACATGAAAAAATCAGGCGTAGCTTATGAAATGATATCCTACAAAGATGCTGAGCACGGATATACAAATCCGGAGTCCGGCATCCTTGCAGAGAAATTCAAAGGAATGCATATTAAATATAACGAAGAGGCCGACAAGAAATCCTGGGCCGATATGCAAAAGTTCCTTGAAACAGTTTTCCATAAATTGTAAAAACAGATTGACTTGTTTACCAAAAGGGGATATAACTTATTTAGCAGATAATTTATAGTCCGTTTCACTTAAGGAATTGAGGTCAATTGAAAATGAGGAACTCCATAAGTTTTGTCATTTGTTTATCGGCGTCAGTCGTATTATCCAGTATCACCTTTGGCGCTGAATATAAAATAACAGACCTGGGATCATTAGGGGGATATGTCGGCATTGCTTATGACATTAATGACAACCGTCAGGTTGTTGGGTGGTCGTTTGTTGATTCTACATATTACCATGCCTTTTCATACAATAATAAAAAGATGACCGAGCTTGTCTCTGTTGGTAGCGACGTCGCCCAGATCCTGGCAATAAATAATTATAACCAGGCTGTGGGATGGGCCAATGTCGAGACCGCTTATTCTCACGCTGTGTTATATGAAAAAGGGAAAACCTCTGACCTGGGCACGCTTGGGGGCATCCAGAGTCAGGCCTTCGGGATCAATGATAACGGCCAGATAGTCGGCGCTTCTGACACTGATTCAGACGAAAGACACGCATTTTTATTTGAAAACGGGAGGATGAAGGACCTCGGTACGCTCGGGGGTCTTTTCAGTGAAGCATATGGTATTAATAACAATGGCCAGATAGTCGGCGTCTCTGAGACGTCCGCAGGTGAGTTTCATGCGTTTTTATTTAAAGATGGAATTATGAGAGATATCGGCACTCTCGGAGGTATGTTAAGTGAAGCATACGGAATTAATGACAGGGGGCAGATTGTGGGATACTCCGAGACCCCTTCCGGAGCGTTGCATGCCTTTCTGTTTGAAAAAGGAAAGATGAAAGATATCGGTACCCTCGGCGGAGCAGATAGTTATGCCAGGGCAATTAATAATTCAGGCTTGATCGCAGGTTATTCAGAGACAAGTTCAGGCGTTACGCATGCATTTATATACAATAACGCCGTGATGACAGACCTCGGAACCCTTTTCGGAGTTAGAGAAAGCAGGGCCTTTGCAATAAATAACCTCGGTCAAATTGTGGGGTGGTCTGACTTTGATATTGCCGGATGGAGACATGCCGTTCAATGGGACCCTTATACACTGTTATCATTTGTTCGATAAGTTGCAACATTGAGGTAAATTTCTCTTCCGTAGGCAATGCAAAATAAGGACATTGACCTTGGAATAAATTCCGAGATACTTTTATTCAGCATCTTCCAACGTAGGGTTTTATCTTGCCAGTGTGTTAGTTTTATACATTGAAGTTATCGTAGAAAAATATCCTTCACAGAAATCTCCTAATTAAATTAATAGGCTTATTTGCCTTAATGCGCAAATAATGTAAAAATAATTTTTAACATATCAATCTTTCGTAATCTATCTTTCCATTTTCATTGTCATTCTGACAATCTACCATGCCAATATGATAGTGTCGGCAATAGGGAAATCTACTTAAGTAATTGTAATTAAGGATAATAACCTATGGGCACACCTTTTGCATTTCAAATCACGACGATGAGTCCCATGTATATCTCAAAAGACTTAACTGTCTGAAAAATAATCATAAAGTAAACAAAGTTATAAAAAATACAATAAATTTACAGGGGGTCCCAATGAAATTAGGGCATAACAAGTTGTTTTTTCTATTTATTTCAGTATTGATTTTATTGTTAGGGATGGCGTCGCTGGGGTACACGCAGACGTGTACGGACGGAGACGGAGACGGGTATTACATACAGGGGGGGTCATGCGGAGCAGTAGACTGTAATGATACCAATGCGGCAGTGCATCCCGGGGCATCGGAGATCTGTGACGGGAAAGACACGAACTGTGACGGGTGGAAGCCGGCAACGGACGTAGACGCGGACGGGGATGGGGTGCCCAAGTGCGCAAGCGACTGTGATGACAATAACGCGAACCGGTATCCCGGTAAGGCGGAAATTTGTGACGGGGTAGACAATGACTGTAATTCAGTAGTGCCTGCAAACGAAAAAGACAATGACCTTGACGGCTACCGTGTATGTCAGGGAGACTGTGCAGACACAAACGCGGCAATCAATCCCGG
>JACRQA010000064.1:0-2269 GCA_016222915.1 Nitrospirota bacterium
TATGTTGAAAAGTTTATAAAATATATTTCCGGTAATTTTCTCAAACCACCCACCCTTTCGTTTGTATTGTGTACCGTATACCACATCGATATTCGGGGCGGCATGCAATTCATTCCAGAACAAATCAAGGTTTTCCGGCTGTTCCTCTAAATCACTGTCTATGAGGAATACGTAATCTCCCTGTGCGTAAGACAAGCCTGTCATTATGGCCTTGTGGTGTCCGAAATTTTTTGCGAAATCAATGACGATCACCCGTTTGTCTTTTTCATATAATGCGAGGGCGGCTGAGAGAGATTCGTCGGGAGATCCATCATTCACTAATATAAGTTCATAGTCATCGGTGATTCTTTGAGCAGCAGTTGAAATGCGTTCATAGAATTCCGCAATATACGGCTCGGAATAATATAATGTTGTTACAATTGATAATTTCATAGCATGAGTGAAGCTCAAATAATATCTACTATCAGAGGAAGAGCTTTATCGAGTAAGCCTCCCAGTTTATTCAGATAAGCATGGTCCGGTGATATTTACTAACATTTCCACTCGTTGCTCCTCAATGATAACATGCCCGCACTGAGTCCCCTGCAAGCCCGGTCTGACAATCTGAATCGGAAGCACATCATGAACACGATGCAGCATTGCCTGGTTAGCTTCAGCGCTGACAGCGAAAATATAACTGCCATTGCTAAGCCCGGGAAGTTTAATTTCAAAGCAGACAATAGCTTCCTCCCCGGGATTAAGCTGTTTAAGATTTCCACCGCATAAATCACTATTACTATGTAAAGCGGGCAGATTATGCCCGTCATACAGCACAAAGCCAAAATGAGGCTTTTGTATATTTTTTTCTATTTTCACCTTCAGCAATAGATAGATATTCTCATTTCCGGCCAAGACAGATTTTTTTTGGAAAGGTTCTTTTGTGTAAAGAGCCATTTCTGTTATTTTGGCCCCTCCTTCTCCAATGCCGGGAGCATTGATAACATCTTCCCATTGAATTTGATCATATTTAAATTTTTCAGTTGTTGATCTTCTATTAGGGGATTGCCTGTTGATCGCAAGATTATTTTGGGAATCTTCTAAGGACAGAGTGATATATTCGTCAGGCAATTTATCATATAACATAAAGTTTATAAAATCTGTCGTGACCGACTTGGCATCTCCCATTTGAAAAATCTCTCCATCCTTAAGCCACATTGCAATGTCGCAAAAAACATTCACTGATGAAGCGTCATGTGTAACAAGAATAATCGTCTTGCCCTTTTCTTTAAACTCTCTCATCTTACGCAGACATTTCTGAGCAAATCTCATGTCCCCAACCGCCAACACTTCATCGGCAATCAAAATATCCGGATCAACGTTAACGCCAACCGCAAATGAAAGCCGGGAATACATACCGCTGGAATATGTCTTTACGGGATGGCGGATGAATTCTCCGATATCTGCAAAGGCAATAATATCTTCCAGCATAGGTGTCAATTCCCTGGAAAGGATCTTTAATAGTGTTGACTTACCTGCTCCGTTTTTGCCCACGATCCCCAAAAACTGACCTTTCCTTACTTCAAAATCAATATCATTTAATGCTGGAAAGTCCGAATGGTATTTTCTCCTGTTGAGAGACAGTACTTCCTTTAACCTGTCCGATGGTCTGTCATAAATTCTGAAGACTTTGCTGACTTTTTCTGCCTTAATTGCAATATCATGCATTTAAATCATATCTCCGAAATGCGGGCGCAGCTTCTTGTATGTTATCATTCCGACCCCAAGTATAATAATTGTAAAAGTCCAAAAATATATGGCTCCGCTTAGATCAACCCAGAAGGGTTCATTATAAAGAAAACTCTTTCGGTAGCCTTCCAGAATATAAGTCAGCGGGTTTAATTTTAACAGGAAACTGTAGTTAGCCGGATAACTTTTTAAATCCCAGAAAATCGGCGATATCCAGAAACCTAATTGCAACACTATAGAAACTATGTTTTTTATATCTTTTATGAACAGACTGATTGATGCGGTTATCCACGCAAGGCCTAATACAAGGATGGAAACAGCGAACAGATAGTAGATGGATTGGAACCAGAATATTGAAAATGGTAAACGGCTTATAAAAAATAAAAGCAGCAAAATTGCTATGAATATGAAATGGACAAACAGTGATGACAAAATGCTCACAATCGGCAAGATAGACATGTTGAAATCGGACTTTCTAAGTAAATATGAATAGCTTCTGAAGGTATATACGTATGAAGCAAAGGCAGCGCAGAAATAGTTCCAT
>JACRQA010000064.1:2289-31921 GCA_016222915.1 Nitrospirota bacterium
AAACAGTTCCATATTATCATTGATGACATAAGCCAGGCCACGTAAGGATATCCGCCACTGGGCTGGAATTTCATAGCCTTTGTAAAGAAAAACCACATAACACAGATATAAATCAGAGGCTCTACAAATACCCATGTCATGCCAAACACAGAACCGAAATGGCCACTTCTAAATTCTCTAACAGCAAGACTGAAGATAAGCTCTTTTTTGCCATAGAGTTCTTTCGTAAATGTGCTAATAATTTTCAGTAAGTTCATGGTGGCTTTTCTAGAGTAGATAGATTGTCTTACAACGAACAGCTTCTATAAACTACTGACTCTCTCCTGAATGTTGCGATTTCATGTTACTTAAGCACTGCTCCGCCCTTTCAGTTACACACTATAACCTACTGGGGCGTATGTGTGGGCGAACTATGGTCCGCCCGAATGAGGGACACTAGGCAGAGCCTTGCCCTTACTATTTACAGCGAAAATATTTTCCGGGTATCCGCTATAAGGCTTTTTATTCTCTGCATTTCCATTTCCGTAAAGGAAGCAATCAGTATCGCATCAAACTTTAACATAGGGACATCTTCGTAAGAATATACATGATATCCGAAGAATCCTTTATCATCTTTATTGCCGTCGACCACACCGACAAGGTTCAGAGGGAGGCCGCGCATGGAGATATACGACAACTCCGCAATTTCCCCGTCGCCCCAGATCAGGATGTCTTTGGCCCCGGCCTCTATCATCTGCCCGTAAATATTGTCAATGCGCGCCCGCGCGTCCCTGAAATAGTTAATGGAAGATTGCATGTAGTCGTATGTTAAATCGACTCTATGGGCAAAGCCCTTCGGGGTCAGGGCATATTTTACCCTGTTCATGGGACCCTTGGTAATCTTAATATGACCTTTTTTTGCCAGTCTTTTAATGTATACATTGACCAGCCCGAGGGCAATATTGAGGCTGCTGGAGATGTTTCTCTGCGTGAGGGATGAATCACTTTTAATTTGATCAAGTATCCGCAGGGTAATGTCGTTATGCCGGTCCTTTACAGAGTTGTTCATGATATGAACAATAATGATATTGTTTTATTTTGTCAAGGGGAACTCCCGCCCCGGCCGTTCTTGAATTATAACTTCAAACCATGTCATAATTGCCTTTATTAAAATTTTCTGTCTAACATCTGGTATCAGATAGAAATGGAAGTATCTCTTTTGTTAATCGTTTTATAGACTCCCTGATATGAAAAGAACTTTACTGAAAGCATTTCTAATAATACCCGTCCTTTTATGGTTGCTTACGGGTATCCAGCCTGCTTTCTGCTCGGTCTTACTTGACAGAATTGTCGCCACTGTAAACAACGAGGTCATAACGTGGAGCGAGCTGATGAATGTGATAATTATTGACGAAAGGCAATCGCTGGGCGGACTAAGCGGGGAGGCAAGGGAGAAAAAAATCAAGGAGGCCCAGCGGCCAGTACTGAATAATCTGATTGAGATGAAGCTCCAGCTCCAGGAGGCCGGCAAAATGGCCCTTGATGTGAACGTTTCTGAAATAGACGGCGCCATCCAGGACATCAGGACCAAATACAATTTGTCGGAGGAGATGCTTATAAACTCTTTAAAGGCAGAAGGTCTGACCCAGGAAGATTACAGGGCAAGGCTGGCAGACCAGATACTGTTACAAAAGGTGATTAATTACGCGGTCAGGAATAACATTGTTGTTTCCGACAAGGAAATAGAGCAGTACTATGATCACAACAAGGGCGAATTTGACACTGAGGAAAAAATCAGGATAAGCCAGATATTTATCGCCTTGCCCCGGGACAGTTCCGGGAAAGAGGCCGCTGAGGCAAAGGCCAGGGAGATAGCGCAGAAGATCAAAAGCGGTGAAAATTTTGCGAAGCTGGCCGGCGAATTTTCCGAGGACCCCAGCAGGGCCTTCGGAGGAGATCTTGGGTATATCAGTCGGGGAAGCGCGATGAAAGAGATTGAAGATGCCGCTGCGGTCCTGAAAAAGGGAGAAGTCAGCAGTCCCTTCTGGAGTCCGGCAGGCCTTCATATAATAAAACTTGAAGACAGAATAGAAGGCGGGGGGCTAGACAAGGTCAGGAATAAAATCAGAGAGGCCCTCTTGCAGAAGGCCTTTGAAGGCAGATACCGCGATTGGAAAGCGGGATTGAGAGAAAAAGCTTTTATAGAAATAAAACTATAAAATTGCAGGGGCAATGCGCGCCGTGCCCCTACTTTGCATAAGGAGTTAAGATAATGTTAGAGGACAAAGTAAAAATCGGTCTTACCTTTGATGATGTGCTGTTGGTGCCTGACAAGTCCGACATCCTGCCTGGAGATGTAGATGTAAGCACGCACCTTACAAAAAACATACGTATCAATGTGCCGATAGTAAGCGCGGCAATGGATACGGTCACGGAAGCCAAACTCGCCGTTGCCATAGCAAGGGAAGGAGGCATGGGCATTATTCACCGTGCCATGACCGTAGCAGAGCAGGTGGTGGAAGTGGACAAGGTAAAGAAATCTGAAAGCGGCATGATCGTAGACCCTATTACTTTGCAGCCGGAAGAAAAAATCTCCAAGGCGCTCGCAATCATGGAGAAGTACAGGATCTCAGGCGTGCCTATCACTAAAGGGAAAAGACTTGTGGGGATACTGACCAACAGGGACCTTAAATTCGAGACGAACTTTCATAAAAAGGCCACTGAAGTCATGACCAGGAAGGGCCTTGTTACTGCCCGAGTGGGTATTACCCTTGATGAGGCCAAAGAGATTCTGCACAAGCACAAGATTGAAAAACTGCCAATAGTCGACGCCAAGATGAATTTGATTGGGCTTATCACGATAAAGGACATTGAAAAGAAAGAGAAGTACCCCAATGCCTGCAAGGATTCCCTGGGAAGGCTCAGAGTCGGAGGGGCAATTGGAGTCGGCGCAGACGCGCTCAATCGCGCCGCAGCCTTAATCAAGGCAGGGGTCGACCTGATCGCCATTGATACGGCTCACGGTCATTCCAAAAGGGTCATTTCCACGGTCAAAGAATTAAGGAACAGGTTTCCTGACATTGAAATTATCGCAGGGAATGTAGCTACCGGGGAGGCCACGAGAGACCTGATTAATGCCGGCGCCAGCGCAGTCAAGATAGGGGTAGGCCCAGGTTCCATATGTACGACAAGGATTATCGCCGGCGCCGGTGTGCCGCAGCTTACTGCGATAAAAGAATGCTCTGAGGTTGCCGAGGCGTTTAACATCCCTGTCATTGCCGACGGGGGCATCAAGTTTTCAGGAGACGTGACAAAGGCAATCGCAGCCGGCGCAAACTCCGTGATGATAGGCGGCCTCTTTGCAGGCACTGATGAAAGCCCCGGAGAGCACATGCTTTATCAGGGAAGGACATACAAAGTATACAGGGGCATGGGTTCATTGGGAGCTATGCAGGCCGGGAGCAAGGACAGGTATGCCCAGGAGAAAGTGGAGACAAAAAAACTCGTGCCCGAAGGTGTTGAAGGAAGGGTCCCTTATAAAGGCCCGCTTGCATCGAGCATCCATCAGCTTGTAGGCGGCCTAAGGTCCGGAATGGGTTATTGCGGCTGCAAGACCATAGAAGAGCTTCGTAAGAATTCCAGGTTTATAAGGATAACTGCCGCCGGATTAAGAGAGAGCCACGTCCACGATGTGACGGTCACTAAAGAGGCGCCGAATTACAGCATGGATTAGGTGAACAGAAAAGATTCAATATGTGCAAGAGAATCCAATTATAAATACTCCCGGTCGTGCAATGCTCCTTTTTGATTGAAGCCACCGGATGAATTAGTAATCAATTCAGGAAGAGGTTATGGAATTCAAAGAAAAAATACTCGTACTCGATTTCGGTTCCCAATACACCCAGCTTATAGCCAGGAGAGTGAGGGAGCAGAAGGTTTATTCAGAAATACTTCCTTATAACGTCACCATCGACAGGATAAAGGAATTCGCACCTAAGGGGATAATCCTCTCAGGAGGCCCTTCAAGCGTATATGATAAGGAAGCGCCATTACCTGACAAAGAGATATTCAACCTCGGAATTCCGGTCTTAGGCATTTGCTATGGCATGCAGCTTATGTCACACATGCTCGGAGGCAGGGTTGCAAAGGCGGCGAAGAGGGAATACGGCCGCGCGGAATTGATGATCGATGATGATTCGGATTTGCTAAAGGGAATTGGCATGAAACATCGTAGGGGCATGGCGCGCCATGCCCCTACTGTCGTCTGGATGTCCCACGGCGACAGGATTGTAAAATATCCGAAAGGTTTTGCCCCGATAGCCCACACAGACAACTCTCCGGTCGCAGCAATGGCGGACAAGCAGAGGAAATTCTTCGCCCTTCAATTCCATCCGGAAGTCGCCCACACGGAAAACGGCACGAAGGTCCTTAAAAACTTCGTGTTCAATATCTGCAAGTGCAAACCCCTTTGGACCATGAAGTCATTTATCGAAACCACGGTGCATGAAATAAGGGAAAAGGTCGGCAGGGACAAGGTTGTCTGCGCCATCAGCGGCGGGGTCGATTCCGCCGTTACGGCCGTGCTGATGAACAGGGCGATTGGAAAGCAGCTGACCTGCATATTCGTTGACAATGGCGTATTGAGAAAAGGGGAGGCGGTCAAGGTGGAAACCATGCTGAAGAAACACTTTCACATGAACATCGATTGCGTGGACGCCGCTGAACGGTTTCTAAAGAAATTGAAAAACGTCGATGACCCTGAGAGGAAGCGAAAGATCATCGGCAATGAATTTATCCATGTGTTCCAGGAAGAGGCGAAGAAGATCAAAGACGCCAAATACCTGGCGCAGGGGACCCTTTATCCCGACGTTATTGAGAGCATTTCATTTAAGGGCCCTTCAGCCATGATAAAAAGCCATCACAACGTGGGCGGGCTCTTAAAGAACATGAAGCTCAAATTGATTGAGCCCCTTCGCGAGCTTTTCAAAGACGAGGTCCGCGTCCTCGGGCGTGAACTTGGAATGCCTGACGAGATTATCAACCGCCATCCTTTCCCCGGTCCCGGACTTGCGATCAGGATCATCGGAGCGGTCACCCCGGTGAGGGCAGATATCCTTCGGCAGGCGGACTCAATTGTCCTTGAGGAAATCAAGAAGGCCGGACTATATGATGAAGTGTGGCAGGCGTTTGCCGTGCTTCTTCCCATCAAAACCGTCGGCGTTATGGGCGATGAGAGGACGTATGAAAACGTAGTCGCCGTGCGCGCGGTAAAGAGCGTTGACGGCATGACCGCTGACTGGGCAAAGCTTCCATATGAAGTATTAGGCACGATATCAAACAGGATAATCAATGAGGTAAAGGGCGTCAACAGGGTGGTGTTTGATATAAGCTCAAAACCACCGAGCACTATTGAATGGGAGTAAAAAAACGGGGGTTGGAGATCAGGGATCGGGGGTTGGTTAACTCCCCTCTTTGCTAAAGGGGGGAAGCACCTGAGACTAAGGGTTTAGAAATTACTTTCTACACGGAGGGTTAAAATTATGAATAAATACATCTCAATTATACTTATATGTATCGCTCAGCGGCAGTTGGAATGATACGGACTCGCGTTATGTGTCCGAGGAAATGATCAATGATGCATTAAGCCGCCCCTGGCTCAGAAAATTCACGGGGGACCATAATGGGAAAATGCCTGTCGTCATCGTGGGGACCGTAAGAAACCGCAGTCATGAGCATATCAACGTTCAGACCTTTGTTAAAGACCTGGAAAGGGCCTTGATTAATTCAGGCGAGGTCGACTTTGTGGCGAGCAGCGAAGAGCGTGGAGAGATAAGGGACGAAAGGAAGGACCAGGCAGCACACTCTTCGGAAAAAACGGCAAAGGCCGAGGGTGAAGAGACCGGAGCTGATTTTATGCTCCAGGGCACGATCAACAGCATTATGGACAAGCTTGAGGGCAAAGAGGTGGTCTTTTACCAGGTCAACCTTGAGCTTGTTGAAATAGAGACCCACAAGAAGGCATGGATAGGGGAGAAGAAGATAAAGAAGTATGTAGAGCGCGCGCGGATGAAGCCGTAAATAACTTACCCTACCCCTCACCCTGACCCTCTTCCCGAAAAGAACCGGGACAGGCCCGCAAGGGGAGAGGGAAACATAAGGTAGTTAGCCACAGGGAATACAATCTGAATGAAAGCGTTTCTGTCGTCTGTAATAGCTTTAATCATTCTTGCAGGTTGTGCCGGGAGGCTGGATTATAAAGCCCTTGACACTCACATGCGCACCGGCCAGTGTTCCCTTGCCGCAGGATATATTAAACTGCATGAAAATGATTACGGGGCAAACCAGAGGCTCCTGTTTCTGCTGGACTCAGCGATGATAAATATGCTGTGCGGCAATTACAAAGAAAGCAATGAATTCTTTCACCGGGCGGAAGTGCTTGCCGAGGATTTGTGGACAATGAGTTTTTCAAGGGAGACGGCATCTTTTCTCGTCAATGACTATACCGTCCCGTACGCAGGCGAAGAATATGAAAGGGCCTTGATCAATCTTTTCTCGGCAATTAATTATGTGAAACTCGGGGACCTCGATGAGGCCCTTGTTGAAAGCCGGCAGCTTGACGCGAATCTCCGTGCCATCAACGATAAATATGAGGACAAGAATATTTATAAGGAAGACGCCTTTGCAAGATATCTCGGCGGCATTATTTATGAAGCGGACAATGACCCGGATGAGGCCTTTATCGATTATTACCGGTCGCTTCAGGTCTTTAAAGATTATGAGAGAAATTATAACACCCCTGTCCCTCATGCTGTTTTAGAGGACCTGTTCAGGACCGCGGACGCCACAAACAGGGCGGAAGAGGTCCAGGCCCTCAAGAGTGAATTCAGCAATATCAAAGGGCTGAAACAGGAGGAGGCAACAGGTCTCGGCAAAATAATCTTTATACACCTTAACGGCAAGTCCCCGGTCAAGACGGACGCCAAGCTCTATATCCCGACCAAAGAGGGGCCGATTACACTTGCATTCCCCAGGTATGTTGTAGAGCCTCCTCATTGCCGCAGCGGCAAAGTGGTTGCAGAGTCAGGGTCGCACCGCTCGGAGACAGAGACCGAGCTTGTAGAAGATATCAATAAGATCGCAGTAAAAAACCTTGAAGACCGGAAGGTCAGGGTAATTGCAAAAACACTTGCGAGGGCCGCGGCAAAGCAGGCCTCTATTCAAAAAATATCAAAAGACGAAGATGTGCGGCTTTTATTGAATATTGCAAACACACTGATTGAAACTGCCGATACGCGAACGTGGCGCACCTTGCCGGGGGAGATATATCTCAGCCGCCTCTTTGTGCCTGAAGGGAAATATATTATCTATGTAGATCGGTGCGGGAGCGTAGAGAAGCTTGAGGAGTTCGCAGATATAAAAGCAGGAGAGACAAAGTTTGTATTATATGAATCGATGTATTGAAAATGTAGGGGCACGGCGCGCCGCGCCCCTACTGGCGATTGTCGTTTCAACCGGAGGGAGAAATCTTGAGGTAACTAATTATGGCGAAAATACTTTTTACATGTCTTGCAGTCCTTGTCCTGATAACAGGATGTATCAAAGACCGTCCCACGACCCAACCTGTTCCAGACTACCCGGATTCAGTATATTTTAAGGCAGAAGGGACAGGAAAGTCTGAGCCAGAGGCGCGTGGCCAGGCCCTTGCGGAGATGTCGCGGATATTCGAGTCTGAGGTTTTCAGCAATACTTATGACAGGGCGGTAGAGATAATCGATTCGACCGGCAATGGGGCATCCAGGGGGAATATGGAGTCATATATCAGGGTCGTTTCATCCGTCAAACTGGAAGGGGCGCGCATCGGAAGGACATGGTTTGATAATGAAAGGGGGACGTACCGGGCGCTCGCGGTCCTGGACAGGCATCAGGCCGGAGAAAACTGGCAGGGCGAAATCAAGGACATAGACAATAAGATCGAAGGTGAATATATGGCCCTCGATGCCGGTAACAGTAAATTCATGAAACTGCAATCACTCATGAAAATACTTGACCTCTGGGTGGAGAGAGAATCACGTGTCAGCCGTCTCAGGGTCATAGGACTCAATTATACAAGCGTAGGCTCTTACGATATAAAAAGGGCCTTTTATATGGTCCCCCAAATAAAGGCTGATCTGCTGGTCTTCTTGAAGATAACCGGGGAGCATGCGAATGAAATGGAAGGCATACTGTCCGCGGCGCTGAATAAAGCAGGCTTTAAGTTAAGTGATGAACGAAATAAGGCAGATGTCCTCATAACCGGAAATATCGAGGCTGGGCCTGTTGATCTGAAAAAACCTGGCTGGGAATTCGCGCGCGCCCGCCTCTCATTGACAATTATGGATGCTGTAACGGGCTCGATAGCCGGCGAATTATCCGAGAATGAAAGGGCGGGCCAATTGACGTATCCTGAGGCGGTCCATAAAGCCGTCAATAAGATTGCAGAAACAGCTTCGGATAAACTGCTTGAATATTTTCAGTAAAGATTTGCGCGCAGGATTCGTGCCGCACCATATCTTAATCTAATGTTGCATAAATAAGGCAAGCGGACTTGCCGTAACACCTTTACAATGCGATAGGATATTGGAATTTAACTTTGGCAGCAGGACGTAACGCGTAGTGAAGTTCAGAAAGATATTGCTTCTGCTTTTATGGATCTCGCTAAGGTATCGCAGGTAAAGCTTTTACGGCAAGCCCCCTCGCCTTATATGGTTAATTTAATGCTACTGTAAGGTTAATTTGTCCATAGTTGTGATAATATTAATGTCCTTGTAAGATAATACATTCATCAAGAACAAACTTATGGAAGAGCGGATACAAAAGATAATAGCTAAATGCGGCATCGCCTCCAGGCGCAAGGCCGAGGAGATGATACTCGAAGGTCTTGTCCGGGTGAACGGCGTACCTGCCGTACTCGGCATGAAGGCCGACCTTGAGAGGGACCATATCAAGGTCAGGGGCAAGCTCATAGGGTCTCCTGAAAAGAAGGTTTACCTGGCGTTTAACAAGCCTGTTTCCTGCCTGACCTCGATGGGCGATGAACAGGGAAGGCCGACCGTAAAGGATTATTTGAAGCGCATCAGGACGCAGGTGTTCCCTGTCGGCAGGCTTGACTTTAATTCAGAGGGCCTTCTTATCCTGACCAATGACGGGGAGCTTGCAAACGCCATCCTGCATCCGAAGAACAAAATCCCCAAGTTGTACCGCGTGAAGGTTGACGCCTTTCCCGACGAGCAGGACATTATGAAGCTGGAAAAAGGAATAATGCTTGATGACGGCGTAACAGCTCCTGCCAAGGTCAGGCTGTTCAAGAAACTGAAGGCCAATTCCTGGATGGACATCACTATATATGAAGGAAGAAAGCGGCAGGTCAGAAGGATGTTTGAGCGGATCGGGCATTCCGTTTCAAAGCTGGTACGGCTTAGGATAAATGGGCTTTCGCTTGGGGACCTGAAGCCGGGGGAGTATCGGTATCTTACTCCGGAGGAAGTTAAGAAGTTGAAGGAAGAGACCATGAGATGATCTGCAGAGTACGCGGATGAGAAGCCTATGACCTGCCAGCCATAGATTTTGATAGCATCTCTCCCGCACTCGACTTCAGTCATGATCCTGCAAATGTTTTGGCCGGAGCTGAGGCAAGGATCGCGCCTTCAGTCCTTCCCGCCTGCCCCCTCCAGGGGACGCCCTGTTTGTTTATAGCGGTCCCTGTATGAAGAAAATATTCTTTACAATTAAAGCAGCTTTCGTCATATAATATTTTGATCTTTAAATCAAATGACTAGGGGATCCAATTATTCTGTCGAACATAATGGCACAATGAATTGCTAATGATTATAGAAAATATTCATATTGAAAATTTCCGATCTCTAAAGGACATCAACATTAATTGTGATGAACTCATGGCCATTATTGGTCGGAATGGTACTGGAAAGTCAACCATTCTGTATGCACTAGATATCTTTTACAACATCGCTGCTCAGATTACAGAATATGACTATTTCGCCAAGGATGTAGAATCAGAAATAAAAATACGTATAACGTACGGCAACCTTAGGGATGATGAAAAAGTAGAGTTTAAATCTCATATAAAGGATGGCAAGCTTACGGTTACTAAAGTAATAAACTCCGGAGGCTCAAAGTATTATGGAGCATCAATGCAGATTCCTGAATTCCATGAAATTCGGAAGGAGACGGCCAATCCTAAGAAGTCAAAATATAATGACTTGGTAGAGTCTGGGAAATATGATGGCCTCGGTCCTAAAGTAACAAAGGCAACTGATGCTGATACTGCTATGGATGAGTATGAGGCATTACATCCAACACTGCTTGAATCCTTTGAAACTCCTCAGCAATTCCTCGGGCCACGGAACATCGGCGGAGGAAAGCTAGATAAGTATACGAAGTTTGTACTTATACCTGCTGTTCGTGATGCAGCAGCAGAAGCGGATCGTAAGGGGGTTATCCTCCAACTAATCGATGTACTCGTAGCGCGAAGTGTTAATAAGCGACCGGATGTTAGAAAGCTCAATGAAGAATTTGATAAAAGAGTAAAGGAAGTATATAGCGCAAACAATCTTGAAGAATTAGGTAAGTTAGCAGGGATTATTACCGGCCTTCTGACTCAATATGCCCCAGGAGCAGAGATTGACCTCGCATTTGGTGAGGTTGTTCCACCCAAGATAAACCTTCCGCCAGCAATAGCAACTTTAGTTGAAGATAATTTTAAATGCCCTATCAGTTACACAGGCCATGGCCTTCAAAGGGCTCTCATATTTGCTCTATTACAACAGCTGTCAATTACAGATATGTCACCCGAAGCTGATGAGACTGGAGAGGCAGAAACAGTGCCAGAAACGTTACGTTTACCTGATCTTATATTGGCTATTGAGGAACCAGAGCTTTACCTTCATCCAGCTAGAAGTAGATATCTCTCCACTGTCATGATGAAGTTGACAGCCTCTCCGGCAGACAAAGCTGATCCTCGAACACAGATATTTTATGCTACACATTCCCCGTATTTTATTGACTTGGATCGATTTGACAGAGTACGGCTGGCACAAAAGTGTCCAGTCGATGGGTCTGACGTTCTTCAGACAAAAGTGACGCAATATTCTCGGAACGAAGCATCAGAAAAGTTAGCTGAGATTAGTGGGAAAGATCCAACTACATTTACAGGAGCAAGTTTTATGGCCCATGCAGCTCCAGTTATGACGTCAGTAGTGAATGAGGGGTTTTTTGCTGACGTTGTGGTTGTAGTGGAGGGATTGACGGATATCGCAATTCTTTGGGCAGTACAGCAACATCTTAATAAAAACTGGGATGGCCTTGGAATTGTTATAGTGCCAGCCGATGGCAAGAACAATATAGATCGTCCAGTTGTAGTGTTTCGAGGTCTGGAGATACCAACCTATTTTATATTTGATGGCGATTCGAGTCAGACTGGCAAGAAAAAAGAAAAAGAGATAATTTCAAATGCAATTCTGCAGAGGCTGGCTGGTGTCGATATTGTTGATTTTCCGACAACCCAGATACAGAAAACATGGGCTGTATTCAATGACAAGATAGAAACGGAACTTAAAACAGCTTTAGGTGAGTTGTTCGATAGTATCAGAGACGAAATAGCTGAGGAATTGGGATATGAAAAACCGTCTAGCGTCCTAAAGAATCCTGAGGCAGCGGCAAGGTTTATCAACAGTGTATATGCTAAAGATAAAAAAATAACTGTGCTTGAAGAAATAGTTGAAAAGATTTCTTTGCTGAAAGGAATTAAGACATGATGAATAATATACTACTGATCGTGGCCCTGGCCCTGCTGGTCGCCATAGTGATTGTTTTGCTCATGCTCCTGAAAAAGTCATCACAAGCCGATCCCTCCGTGCTTGCTCCCCGTCTTGATGCTATAGAGAAGGCACAGGAAAGGACCGAGCGGGCTGTCAGAGAGGAAGTGGCTCAGAGTAGAGATGAACTGAGTAAGGCAGCAAGAGAGCAGCGGCAGGAACTTACTGAAGCATTCAAGACATTCGGTGATTCTGTGGCACAACGGATGACGGATGTTGCAAGCATGCAGAAGGGGCAACTCGATGCTTTCTCCGGGCAGCTTGTCGCTTTTGCCCAAACCAGCGGGGAAAAGCTTGACAGCGCTCGTGAGGAATCCGCTACTGGGGCAAAACATCTTCGGGAAGAAGTTGTTACGACTCTCAAAAGCATTTCTGAGACGATGGCCAACACAATGAGAGATTTGGCCATCGCCGAGAAAGCACAGCTTGAAGCATTTTCAGCGCAGATCGTCAATTTGACGAAGACCAGTGGCGAAAAGCTTGACGGTATTCGATTGGAGTCAGCCACCGGAGCCAAGCAGTTAAGAGAAGAGGTCATCGCTGCTCTCAAAGGGATCACGGAAGCCACCACCAATACAATGGGAGAGTTGTCCAATATCCAGAAGACCCAGCTTGAAGCAATGTCAACTGCGATTGGAAAGCTGTCGGAATCAAACGAGAAGAAACTGGAAGCGGTTAGGGTCACTGTGGAAAACAAACTCCAAAGCATGCAGATCGACAATGCCAAACAGCTTGATCAAATGCGGCAGACCGTGGACGAGAAACTCCAGGGAACACTTGAAAAGCGTTTAGGAGATTCTTTCAAACAAGTTAGCGAACGGCTGGAGCTGGTACACAAAGGACTTGGGGAGATGCAGACGCTTGCCACGGGCGTCGGCGATCTTAAAAAAGTACTAACAAATGTCAAAACTCGCGGGACGTGGGGCGAAGTGCAGCTTGGGGCGCTATTGGAGCAAGTGCTTAGTCCCGATCAGTTTGCCTCCAACGTGGCCACGAAGGGTGGAGGTGAGCGAGTTGAGTTTGCTATCAAGCTACCGGGACAGAGCTCTGACAAGGATGAGATCGTTTGGCTCCCTATTGACGCCAAGTTCCCTGTCGAAGACTATCAACGCCTGATAGAGGCTCAGGAGAGAACCAGTATTGAAGGAGTTGAACTGGCAATAAAACAGTTGGAGACCCGTGTTAAGGCCTGTGCAGGGGACATCTGTGGAAAATACATAAATCCGCCAGTGACCACGGACTTCGCTATATTGTTCTTGCCGATAGAGGGTCTCTTCGCCGAGGTCATCCGCAGGACGGGTTTGATCGAGGCTATCCAACGGGAGTGCCGTGTGGTTATTGCTGGCCCGACTACCCTGTGGTCTATTTTAAGTAGTCTTCAGATGGGTTTCCGAACTCTTGCCATCCAGAAGCGTTCTAGTGAGGTCTGGAACCTTCTAGCTGCGGTCAAAACCGAGTGGACGAAGTACGGCGATGTTCTGGAAGCAGTGCAAACGAAGCTACATCAAGCATCGGAAACAATCGAGAAGGCTAAGGTGCGGTCAAGGGCCGTTGGGAGGAAGCTCAAGGATGTGCAAGAGCTTTCAGTTGGCGAGGTCACAGCCATACTTCCCCAAAATCTGTTGGACGATGCTGAAAATGCCGGTGAAGGCGATAGAGAGGTATAGCGTGAATCAATATCTTTCATAACCTTACCACAGCAGATACCAAGTCGTTTCAGCGGACGCGTTTAAGCGATGACGGTTTTAAGTTATGTCCCCATAATACTGCAACACCCTCAAAACATACCCCTCTTCCTTAGCAATAAGCCACCTATGCCCCGGCTTAAAATAAACAGATCCTTTTGTCAGCTGTGACGGCCCAGTCAGTTTTAATATAAGCCAGTCTTTTCCCAGATACTTTAATTTTCACTTCTCCGAATGCTTCTCAGACCGGGATGCAGCATATAAAAGAAAAATCATTTTGCTTTTTCCCATGATTTTTGTATAGTAGACATGGGCTTTGTTTCAGCAATTCTAATGATCCGGATTTTTGAGAGGTTTTTAGCTTTTTTTAAATGAATTAATCGCGTGTGTATCTATCATTTCTTATGCCGAACAAAAAGTATTTAGCTACTATAAAAAAGAAAAGTCTTTTATCTGAACAGAACTACAAGGAACTTCTGCAAGAACTAAAAAGCATCCTTGCCAAAGGCCAGTATGCGGCCTATAAAGTCGTCGATAATATCAGGGTACAGACTTATTGGCAATTGGGTGAGCGGATTGTTAGGGAAGAGCTGAACAACCAAGACCGGGCTGACTATGGGAAATATCTGATTGAAAACGTGTCAATAGATTTAGGAATAGAACGACGCGATTTATATCGAATCATTAAGTTTTATCAATGCTATCCAATTGTGGGATCACTGACCCCACAATTGAGTTGGACGCATTATTACAGGCTTGTTGATGTGGATAACGATAAAGAAAGGTTGTTCTACCAAAATCAGGCTGTCCTTCATTCCTGGAGCGTCCGTGAACTTAAACGTCAGATAAAAGCCAACCTCTACGAAAATTCTCCCAGGCAAGATATCGAGGCAGCATTTAAAACTAAATTGCCTGCTGTGGACACGCAGAAGGTTTTCAAAAACACTTACGATTTCCGTCCGTTTATAGAACTTCACCCTGAGAAAAGCGAAAAGGCCCTGGAAAACAAGATACTGGAAAACTTTGAGATGTTTCTGCGAGAGTTAGGTGAAGATTTCAGCATCTTAGGACGGCAGGTTCCGCTTAAAATAGACGGGGAGACGCACTATATTGACATCGTTTTATATCATCGCGGCATTCCCTGCATGGTGCTTGTAGACCTCAAAATCGGTAAGTTGGATAGTCGTGACATTGGCCAGATGAATAAATATGTCGGCTATTATCGGCGCAATAAACAGTATACGCATGAAAAGGAAACGATCGGGCTTATTATTTGTCGTGAGGCTGGACGAGAAGAAATCACCTACGCTCTGGATGGCTTAGAAGAAAAAATATTTGTATCCAAGTATAAGGTGAAACTGCCAAGCAACGAGAAAATAAAGAGAGCGCTAAAAAAATTATGACATCTTGCATGCATTGCCGCATGTACCACATTATGGTACACTAAATTTACCATGAGAATATCACTCGAAATAATTAAAGATAAGTGTCGTAAGCAGAATATTACGGTCTCTGAACTACTTAAGCGAGCAGGGGTAAGCCGCAATGCGTTTTATACATTGGCGCGTGTGGAATATGTCTTGCCTAAATCTGTCAGAGCCATTGCCAAAAGCCTGAATATATCTCCTTCAGAATTTCTTACAGAAGATAATAACGAGATGGAAAAGATGAAACTTTTACTAAATAAAGTAGATGAGATAGCCAGAAAACACAAAAATATTGATCGGGACAATATCAGGCACACGTTATTATTGATGCGTGAACCGCCAATTGAAAATTTAAGGAGGGCCTTGACCCGTGGCCGGAAATCCCATATTCACCGATAGGGAAATTCGCTTTCTGCGAGAATTAGTCCGCTCTAAGGTTGACTTCATGATTATCGGCCAGGCAGCGGCTGCTTTGCAAAATGCGCCGGTTACTACTGTAGATATCGATCTTTGGTTTGCTAATTTGACCGATCCTCACTTGGCTAAGGCATTAAAAAAAGTAAGCTCCTTTTATATCCCTCCTATGGGAAACAACCCCCCCATGTTTGGTGGTGACGACGCCAAGATTTTTGACATTGTAACTCATGTTCATGGGTTGGGCGAATATGCCAAGGTCAAAAAACATGCAATAAAAATACCGTTGGATGATTTTAAAGTATCGGTACTGCCGCTTGAGTTGATTATTAAAAGCAAACAGGCGGCCGGCCGTACTAAAGATAAACTCGCACTGCTTGTGCTAAGGGATACATTGAAGACAATTAAATCGGTAAAGCAGTAACTCTTGGTCCTTCCAAACATCTCACAAGTTCCATAATCATAATGAATTGTTGTTCGCTTCTTTCGGGGCTGTCGGCCTGTAGCAAAGACAGGCCATTTATGATAATATTAAGGTCATTTTATAAATCCGGAGTCTAAGCAGTTCAATTCATAACTCAAAGTAGGTGCATAAAATAAATGAGAACACATGCATGCGGTGAAGTAGGTGTAAAAGATACGGGCACGACAATTAAGATAGCGGGCTGGACCAATAAGTGGCGTGATCACGGGGGCGTGGTATTCATTGACCTCAGGGACAGAAGCGGAATTGTACAGGTGGTCTTCAGTCCCGAAGTCGATGCGGAGGTCCACAAGGCGGCGCACAGGATCAGAAATGAATTCGTCATCCAGGTGGAAGGGGAGGTCAGGCACAGGCCGGAAGGCACGGTAAATCCCTCGATACCGACCGGGGAGGTTGAAGTGATCGCTAAGAGCTTCCAGGTCCTCAATGAGTGCAAGGCCCTGCCCTTTATGGTCGATGATGAGACCGATGCCTCAGAAAGTCTGAGATATAAACACAGGTACCTGGACCTCAGGAGGCCTGTCATACAGAAAAACATTATTATAAGGCACAAGGCTGCCAGGGCATTTCGTGAGTACCTCGACTCAAAAGGCTTTTTAGAGATAGAGACCCCCATGCTTACCAAGAGCACGCCTGAGGGCGCGCGGGACTACCTTGTGCCGAGCAGGACGAATCCCGGACATTTTTTCGCGCTGCCCCAGTCCCCCCAGATATTCAAACAGATACTTATGGTGTCCGGACTTGAAAAGTACTATCAGATAGTGAAGTGTTTCCGCGATGAGGACCTCAGGGCGGACAGGCAGCCTGAATTTACCCAGGTTGACCTTGAGATGTCCTTTATAAACAGGGAAGAGATCATGGCGCTTACAGAGGACATGATCAAAAAGGCATTCAGGGACGCAATCGGGGTGGAGATATCCGAACAGTTCCCGAGGCTCACTTATCATGATGCCATGGAAAGATACGGCTGTGACAAACCGGACCTGAGGTTTGGGCTTGAGTTGAAGGACGTCAGTGACATTGTAAAGACATCTTCCTTTAAAGTGTTCCTCGATACCCTTTCCAAAGGGGGCATTATAAAAGGGCTCAACGCAAAAGGCCTGGCAGGTTATTCAAGGAAGGACCTGGACGACCTCACGAAAGAGGTCCAGGGCTTTGGCGCAAAGGGCATGGCGTGGATGAAGGTAAAGGGGACTATTGAATCGCCGATAGCGAAATTTTTCTCTGAAGAGACATTAAAGGCGCTCGTGGAGAAATTTGAGGCTGAAGAAGGCGACCTACTTCTTTTTGTCGCCGACAGAGCGAATGTCGCCAATGACTGTCTCTCAAGGCTCAGAAATGAGATGGCCAGGAGGCTCAACCTGATTAAGGACGGAGTATACAAGTTTGAATGGATCACCGATTTCCCGCTTTTTGAATGGAACGAGGATGAAAAGAGGTACGAGGCCATGCACCATCCTTTAACAAGCCCGATGGGAGAGGACATTGATAAATTTATGTCAGGCGACGGCAAGGGTGCGGTATGCAATGCCCCTGCGCCTGATATTGCCTGTCTGCGCGCGCAGGCATATGACATTGTGTTAAACGGTTATGAAATCGGCGGAGGCAGCATACGTATCCATAATAAAGAAGTCCAGGACAGGATGTTCCAATTATTAAATATCACCCCTGAAGAAGCCAACACCAAGTTCGGTTTTCTCCTTGAGGCCCTGGAATACGGCGCTCCCCCGCACGGCGGGATCGCCCTCGGCCTTGACCGGCTTGTTATGATAATGGCGGGAGCGTCTTCAATAAGAGACGTTATCGCATTCCCCAAGACCCAGAAAGCTGTGTGCCCTCTCAGCGATGCTCCCTCAACAGTTGATCCGAAGCAGTTAAAAGAGCTGAGCATAAAGCTTGATATCGCGGAATAATCCCTCTGGAACTGTAAAAAAAGGCTTCGGTAGAATATTTGTCTATAAATTATGACAAGTTAGGAACTATACCGCCAGCCTGTCCACGATTTGATTTAATACCTAAATATAGATATAAATCTAAGCAGGGTATACAAGCCATTCCGGGACATAACCTCTTAAAATATCAGGACTTAATTACCGCAGGCAGGATGAATAAGCAATTATTATAAATTAATTTAAATTTTTATATTGACTCTGATTAAAGCTACTTATATCATATCAAATCATTAATCCTTCTTCTTGTATTTATTAATTTATTTTGTAGCGGGTTAATACCACTTTAGTCTGAACTAATAACAGGTGTATTGTCATTAAATTGCGGATAGATGTTTTATCCTTCATTTAAATTGAAAAGGAGAGGCGCATGAGATTAGTTTTGTTAGGAGCTCCCGGAGCCGGGAAAGGAACACAGGCCAAGAAACTTATAGATAAATACGGCATACCCCAGATTTCCACAGGGGACATTCTCAGAAAGGCCGTAGCAGACGGCACTCCGCTGGGAAAAGAGGCAAAATCATACATGGACTCAGGCGGACTCGTCCCTGATTCCGTTGTTATTGGACTGGTCAAAGAGAGGATCGCCCAGCCTGATTGCACCAAGGGTTACATCCTGGACGGCTTCCCGAGGACCACTCCGCAGGCAGAGGCCCTGGATAAAGTCCTGGCTGATATGAAGGCTCCCCTTGATACTGCGCTCAGCGTGGACGTTGATATGGACATCCTCATGAAGAGACTTACCGGCAGAAGGACATGCAAGGGCTGCCAGCAGATGTACAACATTTATTTTGGCGCGCCTAAAAAAGAAGGGGCCTGCGACAAATGCGGCGGAGAACTCTTCCAGAGGGCCGACGACAAAGAAGAGACGATCAAAAACAGGCTTGCCGTATATGAAAAATCCACTGCCCCGCTCATGGACTATTATGGAAAGAAAAACATACTGAAGTCAGTCCAGGGAATGGGGAGCGTTGATGAGATATTTAATAAAGTTTGTAAGATTCTGGAATCTTAATTTAAATAAACAATAACTTAAGGAGGAAATGTCAATGATTAAACCGCATGGTTCAGATAAGCTGAATCCACTATTTGTATATGACACAGCTGAAAATGAAGCACTGCAGAAAGAAGCTCAAGGGCTGAAATCTATTATTGTGAGTTCAGCTACTGCTGCCAATGCAGTCATGATGGGTGGTGGTTATTTCAACCCTTTAACCGGCTACATGACTAAAGCTGATGCCCTGTCTGTTGCCAATAATATGAAAACAACGTCCGGTCTGTTCTGGCCCGTTCCGATTTTAAACCTGGTCAAAGATGCCGGCTCAATAAAGGCGGGTGATCGCATTGCGCTTAAAGATCCAAACGTTACAGGCAATCCGGTCCTCGCAGTCATGGATGTTACAGCGGTAGAAGAATTCAGCGATGCGGATATGGCGATGATGTCTGAAAAAGTTTACCGTCCCAAACCGCCAGAAGCACATCCGGGGGTTGAAGCCTTCAACGCTCAGGGTAAGGTTTGTCTCTCCGGTCCGATCAAGGTATTGAATTTCTCTTACTTCCAGGATGAATTCCCGGACACTTTCCGTACTGCAGTTGAAATTCGTAACGAAATCGCTGAGCGCAACTGGAAAAAAGTTGTTGCCTTCCAGACCCGTAACCCCATGCATCTGGCCCACGAAGAACTCTGCCACATGGCAATGAAGCGCTTAGGGTGTGATGGCTTGGTCATTCACATGCTGCTTGGCAAATTGAAGGCAGGAGATATTCCGGCGCCTGTTCGTGATGCAGCGATCCGTAAGATGGTCGAGCTGTACTTCCCGCCAAACAGCGCGATGGTCACAGGTTACGGTTTTGACATGCTTTATGCCGGTCCGCGCGAAGGTGTACTTCACGCTATATTCCGTCAAAACATGGGCGCGACCCACTTCATAGTCGGTCGTGACCACGCGGGTGTCGGTGACCACTACGGTCCATTCGATGCTCAAACCATCTTTGACAAGGAAGTCCCGGCCGGTGCGCTTTTAATTGAAATCTTCAAGGCCGACCACACCGCATACTCGAAGAAACTGGACAGGGTCGTGATGATGTGTGAAGCGCCTGATCATAAGAAAGAAGACTTTGTTCTTCTTTCAGGCACAAAGGTCCGTGCAATGTTGTCCGAAGGTATTGCGCCACCTAAAGAATTCTCACGGCCTGAGGTAGCTGAAATCCTGATCGGTTATTATCGGGGTCTTGGAAAATAAATTTATGTCTAATTGAAGGCAATAAAGGTCGAGATCAAAGGGCATAAGCACGCTGAAGGATAAAATATGTTGCCCTCTTTAAAAGGCATATTTATTGAAAGGGGGTGTTGATCATAGATTTGTAGGCAACAGTTGGAGTTGCAGGATTTGTTAAACAAAAGCTTAATTTAAGCTGCAAAAAAACAAAAGAAGGAGGTAGCACAATGCCAAGTTTTGTAATCACTGAAAAATGTGACGGATGTAAGGCCCAGGACAAGACTGCATGTCAGTATATCTGTCCTCACGATTTGATGGCCCTCGACAGGGAAAAGATGAAGGCGTACAATCAGGAGCCGGAGCAGTGCTGGGAGTGCTTTAACTGTGTAAAAATCTGCCCTCAGCAGGCAATTGAAGTCAGAGGTTATTCCGACTTCGTTCCACTAGGGTCCAGCACCATTCCTATGAGAGGCACTGACTCCATAATGTGGACAATAAAGTTCAGAAACGGGGTATTGAAGAGATTCAAATTCCCTATCAGGACCACAGTAGAAGGTTCCGTTGATCCGTATGCAGGAAAACCGGCGCCCGATTGGTCAACCCTGAAACAGCCCGGGTTATTTACTGCCCCGGCAAGAAAAGAATAATTCAAGGAGGTGAACATATAATGGAAAAAGAAACTTGTACATTTTCATACTGTCACAGAAGCGGCGCGGTCGCAATGGGCCTGTCAGCTATCAACACCTACGTTGGTGAGAACAAAGTTGAAGACTATGTAAGGTACGTCAGAAACGATCTTATGGGCATCA
The DNA here is from genome assembly GCA_016222915.1 of Nitrospirota bacterium. Classification (GTDB taxonomy): domain Bacteria; phylum Nitrospirota; class Thermodesulfovibrionia; order UBA6902; family UBA6902; genus UBA6902. The sequence goes on from JACRQA010000064.1 coordinate 23,126, forward strand.
TCAGGGAAGACCTTGTATATGACCTTGGAAGACACGTTGATGATTCAGTAGAGCTTTTCGAAGAGTGGGGACTCCCGATCTGGAAAAAAGGCGATGACGGCTTTTCTCTTGACGGCTTTCAGGCTGCAGAAGCAGGAAAGAAGTCATTGAAAGACGGCGGCACACCTGTCAGGTCCGGTAAATGGCAGATCATGATCAACGGCGAATCTTACAAAGTCGTTGTTGCAGAAGCTGCAAAGAAGGCCCTCCAGACCAACCGTGAAAAAACCGGTATGGCCCAGAACCACTTTGAAAGGGTTTTCATTGTTAAGGCCGTAAAAGACACCAATGGCAAGAATGTTGCGGCAGCCATCGGATTCAGCACCAGAGAGAACAAGATCTATTCCTTCAAAGCAAAGGCAATGATCTGCGCGACTGCCGGAGCAGTTAACTGCTTCAGGCCGAGGTCGGTCGGTGAAGGTATGGGCAGGACCTGGTACCCGGTGTTCAGCTGCGGTTCAGGTTATGCATTCGGAATGCAGGCCGGCGCAGAGCTGAGCTTGATGGAAAACAGGTTCGTACCTGCGAGATTTAAGGACGGATATGGTCCTGTCGGCGCATGGTTCCTGTTCTTCAAGGCAAAAGCAACAGACAGCTACGGCAACGATTACTGCGCTGATAAGGAATACTTTGATGACGCAGTAGCAAGATACGGAGACTATGCAAAAGGTCTCGGTACAGCCATCAGAAATCACCTCATGATGAGGGCGATGAAAGACGGCAGAGGCCCGATCCTCATGCAGACACCTTCTGCAATGGCAGCATTGGGCGCAGCCTTCAAAGAGAAACTCGGTGACAAAGAAGGCGCCAAGAAGATGAAACATCTCGAAGCAGAAGCATGGGAAGATTTCCTTGACATGGCCATCGGACAGGCATCACTCTGGGCTTCAAAGAACATTGAGCCTGACAAGTCTGTTTCCGAGATCATGCCGACAGAGCCGTATCTTCTCGGTTCACATGCCGGCTGCGCAGGGTTCTGGGTAAGCGGACCTGGCGATATCGCAGGCACGCCGGACCATTACAGCTGGGGCTATAACAGGATGTCCACCGTTCCCGGTCTGTTCATGGCCGGTGACGTTGTAGGCGCATCAGGTCACAAATTCTCCTCAGGTTCACATGCTGAAGGCAGAATGGCGGCAAAGGCTGCAATATCTTTTATTCTCGATAATGCGAGCTATACACCTTCTCCGAAGATGTCCCTTGATGAGATCGCGGCTGAGCTCTATCTGCCGTTTGAGATCTATGAGAAGCACAAAACCTACACAACAGAGCCGGGCGTAAATCCGAACTATATCGGACCAAAGGCGCTTCAGGCCAGACTGATGAAGATCGCTGATGAATACTTCGGCGGAGTTGCAACATGGTATATGACCTCAAAGACCATGCTTGAGGAAGGTCTGAGACTGCTTGAAATGCTCAAGGAAGACGCGGGCAAGATGGCGGCATCCAACCTCCATGAGCTCCTCAGGTGCTTTGAGAACTACCACAGAATTCTTTCTGTTGAGGCACATGCAAGACACATCCTCTTCAGAGAAGAATCCAGGTACCCCGGTTACTACTACAGGGGCGACTACAACAAGATCGATGACGCGAACTGGAAGTGCTTCACAAACTCCAGGTATGATGCAGAAAACAATACCTGGGAGTTAAAGAAGGTCCCGTACGTTAAGATGGTTTCTTAGTCAGCGCTATTTGGGGAGGGCCTGGCCCTCCCCAAATTTTAAAATGCAAAATTCAAATTGTAGGTTGCAAACGTCGTTACGGCAATTTTTATCTTGCAATTGTATAAATGGTTGTGTATATTTCTAAATCCAATCATAATAGCCCCGGGCCAAATTAAGGGGTGGATTGGATTTTAAAGTGTTATATGACTTTTAAATAATCATTTTGCAATTTTCAATTTGCATTTTGAGATTTACAATAAGTATATTTAACTGCCTATAAGGAGGTAAAGATGGCAGACAAGAAAAAGGTTTTAGTAATCGGAGGAGGTTTCAGCGGGCTTACCGCGGCGGTTGAGACTGCCGAAGCGGGAAGCGAGGTCGTTCTTGTTGAGAAGACGGGGTTTCTCGGCGGAAGGGTGGCCCAGCTGAATAAATATTTCCCGAAGCTGTGTCCTCCCAACTGCGGACTCGAAATAAACTACAAAAGGATAAAGAACAATGCGGACATTACATTCTACACCCTTGCAGAGGTTGAGAGTATTTCCGGGCAGGAAGGGAATTTCAATGTCACGGTAAAGCTCAACCCGAGGTTCGTAAATGACAAATGCACGGGATGCAACGCATGTAATGAGGCATGTCCCGTTGAGATGCCGAATGAATTCAATTACGGCCTCGACAAGACAAAGGCCGCGCACATTATCCACAACCAGGCTTTTCCCTTTAAATATGTCATCGACGGGAAGCATTGCAAAGGCACTTCCTGCGCAAAATGCGTTGAGGCGTGCAAATACGACGCCATCCACCTTGACATGAAACCCGAGACGATCACTCTTAATGTGGCCTCGGTCGTGCTTGCATCAGGTTGGGAGCCGTATGACATAACAAAGCTGGACAACCTCGGCGGCGGCAACATTAAAAACGTAATAACCAACATGCAGATGGAAAGGCTGGCCTCACCAAACGGTCCGACGTCCGGCAAGATACTGAGACCGTCCGACGGCAAGGAGCCCAAGAACATCGCCTTTGTGCAGTGCGCGGGCAGCAGGGACGAAAACCACCTGCCTTACTGTTCATACATATGCTGCATGGCTTCACTGAAGCAGGCAACTTATTTAAGGGAGCAGTATCCTGATTCAACGGTGCGGATATTCTACATAGACATCAGGACCCCCGGCAGGTACGAGCAGTTCTACTGGAAGGTCAAGGACGACCCCGGCGTGACACTTACCAAGGGGAAAGTCGCCAGGCTTACCGAAGCCGCCGGAGGCGATGTTGAATTGGTTGTTGAGGATGTGCTGGCGGGTAATAAGATCACTGAGAAGTATGACATGGTTGTGCTTGCAGCCGGAATGGTGCCATCGACAAAGGCCGCAAAGATACCCGGCGAAATTTCATATACACACGAAGGTTTTGTAGTTCCCGCATTTCTGAAAAAGGGCATGTTCGCGGTAGGATCTCTGAAAAGCCCTGTAGATGTTGCAAAGTCGGTCCAGGATGCCACGGGGGTCGCGATCAAAACCATTCAGAGTGCGAGGAGGTAGAGACAGATGGAAAAGAAATTTGGGGTATATATCTGCAAAGGCTGCGGCATCGGAGAGGCGATTGATCTGGAAAAACTCAGAAAAAGGGTCGCATTAAAGGGCAAGGTCCCTGCAGATATTATAAAAGAGCACCAGGTCTTATGCAGTCCTGAAGGACTTGAGTTTATTAAAAACGATATAAAAGAAGGCACAAATACCTTAATCCTCGGCGCATGTTCTCCGCGCGTAAAAACCAATGAGTTTGATTTTCCCGGCACTATTACTGAGAGGGTCAATCTGAGGGAATTTGTTGCATGGACCCAGGAGCCGATGAGTGCGGAGGCACAGAGCCTTGCGGACGATTATATGGTAATGGGGATAATCAAGACACAGAAAGGCGACCTTCCCGAACCGAGCATACAGCCCGACCTCAGTAATGCAATCCTCGTTGTCGGCGGCGGGACCGCCGGATTATCTGCAGCGCTTGAGGCAGCCAACGCCGGTTATCAGGTAACGCTTGTAGAAAAGGAAGCGGAGCTTGGCGGCTGGGGGGCAAAGCTTTACAAGGAAACACCGAGACAACACCCGTTTGACAAACTGGAAGACCCGAAGGTCTTCGCCAGGATCAAAGAGGTTGAGGCACACCAGAATATCAAGGTGTTTAAATCATCGGTAATCGAAAAGACAGACGGGCAGCCCGGACTTCTTGATGTGACCATCAGGAAAAACGGCAACAGCGAGACCATTAAGGTGGGATCGGTGGTCATGGCCACCGGCTGGAAGCCGTATGACCCTTCAAAGCTTGAGTATCTCGGTTACGGCAAGCCCAATGTCATTACAAACGTCCAGATGGAGGAGATGGCAAAGAAGGGCAAGATCACCCGCCCGTCAGACGGCAAAGAGGCAAAGAAGGTCGCGTTTATACAGTGCGCGGGCTCCAGGGACGCAAACCACCTGCCGTACTGTTCAGCATTCTGCTGCGCGACATCACTTAAGCAGGCCAAATACGTGAGAGAGAAAAGCGATGACGCTATCGCGATGATATTTTATAAAGACATCAGGACCCCCGGCCAGACGGAGCTGTTCTACAAGAATATGCAGAACGATCCCGGTGTGCTGTTGACAAAGGCGGAGGTGACGGGAATAAGCGATGCAGGCAACGGCAATCTCTTTGTTGAAGCGGACAACACCCTGCTTGGAGAAAAGATAAAGGTCGAGGCTGACCTGGTTGTGCTTGCAACAGGCATTGTGCCTTCTACCCGCGCCCCTCAGGAATATCTTGACGGACTGACTGAGGCCGGCAAGAAAGGTGATGTAGCAAAGAAGGAATATCTTGACAACACACCAAAGCCGGAGTTCATCTTAAATCTTGCATACAAACAGGGCCCCGAGATCCCGACGCTTGAAGGCGCATACGGGTTTGCGGACTCGGGCTTCATATGCTTTCAGTATGAGACTAGAAGGACAGGAGTCTATGCTGCCGGTTGCGTAAAACAGCCGATGACCATGGCGGACGCTACGGAAGACGCTGCCGGCGCGGCATTAAAGGCAATACAGTGCGTTGAGCATGTTGCAAAAGGCATTGCAGTCCATCCAAGGGCCTGGGACACTACATTCCCGGACCCGATGATGATAAAATGCACTTCATGCAAGAGATGTACGGAAGAATGCCCTTTCAGCGCAATAGAAGAAGATGCAAAGGGCACCCCGTTTTACAAACTCAACCGCTGCCGCAGATGCGGCACATGCATGGGCGCATGTCCTGAAAGGATCGTGTCCTTCAAAGACTTCAGCGTTGATATGGTCGGGTCGATGATAAAATCTATTGAAGTCGATGAAGACGAGTTCAGGATTATCGTTCTTGCATGCGAGAATGACGCCTATCCTGCGCTGGATAGCGCTGCAATAAAACGCATCAAATTAAATCCCAAGGTAAGGATCATCCCTGTCAGATGTCTTGGCTCAATGAACCTGGTATGGGTTTCCGATGCGTTTTCAAGAGGAATTGACGGGCTGATACTTCTTGGCTGCAAGTACGGCGAGAATTATCAGTGTCACTTTGTAAAAGGGAGCGAGCTTGCGAACTACCGTTTCAGCAAGGTCAAGGAGACGCTCGACAAGCTCCAGCTGGAATCCGACAGATGCCAGCTCTTGCAGGTCGCGATAAACGAATACGACAAGCTGCCCCAAATGATAGATGATTTTGTAACCAGGGTGGAAGAAATAGGACCGAACCCGTTTAAAGAATTTTAAAGGAAGTAAGGGCACGGCGCGCCGTGCCCCTACCACGATAATGGAGGAATAGATGGCAGATGCAACTGTAGTAAAACCTGATTTAGATTTTGTGAAGGGTGTAATTGCCTCTGGGGGAGATTCCCTCAAGAAATGCTACCAGTGCGCGACATGCACGGTCGTTTGCAATGTGACCCCGGACAAAAATCCCTTCCCAAGGAAGGAAATGCTGTGGGCGCAGTGGGGCCTGAAGGAAAAATTCCAGGGCAATCCCGATGTCTGGCTTTGCCATCAGTGCAATGACTGCTCTGCATATTGCCCCAGGGGTGCAAAGCCCGGCGAGGTGCTTGGCGCTATCAGGAAGCAGACCATCAAGCAGTATTCCGCGCCTGGAGCGTTGGTAGACATAGTCAATAAAAAAGCCCTGATGCCGCTGATATTCATCATCCCGGCTGTGCTTCTTGCGGTCCTTCTGTCCGCTGCAGGCACATTCAAAATCCACGACGGAGACGTTATCTTTTCAAAATTCGCGTCTACCCATTTCCTGCAGTTTGTCTTTACCCCGGCATTACTGTTCGGCGTTGCGGTCGGTGTAATGGGAATGCGGAAATTCTGGGCGGACATGAAGCAGACCAACAAGGTGTATTCGGGTGATTTAAATGCGAGCGTGATGGCCACGCTTAAAGACATAGTCGGACATAAGAAGTTCAAACAGTGCGACGTGAGCTCGGACCGTTTTGTGTCGCACTTCCTGGTATTTTACGGGTTCGTCGCCGCTGCTATTGCCACGGCGATAGGGGTACTTTATATCGACATCCTCGGCATGGAATCCCCGTTCAGTTTAGGATACGGGACCCCCGTTAAAATATTCGGGAACATCGGCGCTATCGGCATTATCGTCGGGATAATACTTATGATGAGCAACCGTTTCAAGAACGCGGAAAAATTAGGAGAGGGAAGCTATTTCGACTGGCTGCTGCTTTCAATCATCGCAATTGTCGGAATCTCAGGGTTTCTTGCCCAGTTGTTGAGGGTGGCCGGTGTTGCGCCCATAGCTTATCCCGTTTATTTTATACATCTCGTTTTTGTGTTCTCTCTTTTCATCTATCTCCCATTTTCAAAGCTGGCCCACATGTTTTACAGGGGGGCGGCAATCTGCTTTAACAAGTATTCGGGAAGAGAGGCGCAAACACAGTAGGAAGTTTTGCCCTGGAGCAGTCGCCCGGGGCGAGACCGGAGAAGAACAATCCGGCGCAGGATTAAGTGATAAGTTTATCAGGAAGTAAAAATTTCAAATGAAGGAGGATTAAATTATGAGCAGTACAATCTTATTTGCTCTCATAAGCGGTGTGGCAGGCGTTTTATACGCGATCGTTACCGCCATGTGGGTATCAAAGCAGGATGCCGGCAGTCAGCGCATGCAGGACATCTCAAATGCAGTTAAAGAAGGCGCATATGCGTTTCTCGCGCGTGAATATAAGACGGTGGCAATGGTTGCCGTTGTCCTGTTTATTGCGCTCTTTGCGCTTCTCGGCGCTTGGACTGCAATCGGTTTTCTTATCGGTACAGTTGGTTCTGCATTGGCTGGCTTTGTGGGAATGTGGGTCACGGTGCGTGCGAACGTCCGTACAACACAGGCTGCATCAAAGGGCCTTCAGCAGGCGCTTACGCTTTCCTTTAAGGGCGGATCTGTTACAGGTATCATGGTGGTCGGTCTCGGTATTATCGGACTGGCCGGATACTTCACTATTGCAAAGAGCATGGCCGGAGAAGCGGCTTTCCATGCCCTTATAGGTCTTGGATTCGGCTGCTCTCTTATGAGCGTCTTCGCTCGTATCGCTGGTGGCATTTACACAAAGGCTGCAGACGTAGGAGCAGATCTTGTAGGTAAAGTGGAAGCCGGTATCCCGGAAGACGATCCGAGGAACCCGGCCGTTATCGCGGACAACGTCGGTGATAACGTTGGTGACTGCGCTGGAATGGCAGCTGACCTTTATGAAACTTATACGGTTACACTGGTTGCCGCGATGCTCCTGGCCAAGTCGGTCTTCGGCCCTGAGAGCCCCTGGGTAGAATTCCCGCTCATGCTCGGCGCCGTCTCAATCATTGCTTCAATCGTCGGCACCTATTTCGTAAAACTCGGCGCAAAACAGTACATAATGGGCGCGCTTTACAAAGGCCTTGCGGTAGCAGGTGTTATTGCTGCAATCGCCTTCTATGTTGTTTCAGCCCAGTTTATCGGAGGACTTACCGGTGCTGATGCCGGTGTATTTACCCCGATGACTGTGTTCCTGACTGCGCTGATAGGTCTGGTCCTCACAGGACTGATCGTGTGGATAACAGAGTACTACACCGCTAAAGAATTCAGGCCTGTCCAGGCTATAGCCAAGGCGAGCCTTACTGGTCACGGTACTAACGTTATCGCAGGTCTTGCTATGAGCATGGAGGCGACTGCGTTACCCGTGCTTGTTATTGTAGGCTCAATACTTGGGGCTTTCTATTTGGGCGCAGGGGGTTTAACAAATCTAACACCTGAACAGACAGGCCATGGCCTTTTTGCAATCGCGCTTTCAGCTGTCTCAATGCTCTCAATGACAGGGATAGTCGTTGCGATTGACTCGTACGGTCCAATCACCGACAATGCCGGTGGTATTGCTGAAATGGCGGAACTGCCATCTTCTGTCAGAGACATAACCGATCCTCTTGACGCAGTCGGTAATACTACCAAGGCTGTTACAAAAGGATATGCGATAGGCTCAGCCGGTCTTGCGGCGCTTGTGCTATTCGCAGAGTATTCAAGAGAGCTTACACATAAAATGGGGTCCGCCGTTGCGTTCGATCTTTCCGACCCTTTTGTTATCGCCGGTCTCTTTATCGGTGGTCTTATCCCTTACTACTACGGCGGCAGGCTGATGCTTGCAGTCGGCAGGGCAGCGGGAGGTGTTGTTGAAGAAGTCCGCAGGCAGTTCCGTGAGATCCCTGGCATTATGGAAGGGACAGGCAAACCGCAGTACGGCAAGTGCGTTGATATCGTTACACAGTCCGCCATCAAGGAAATGATGGTTCCGGCACTTCTGCCGGTTGTAGCTCCGATCGTTGTCGGCTTTACACTTGGACCCAAGGCCCTCGGAGGTGTTCTTATCGGAAGCATCCTGACCGGTCTTTTCCAGGCCATTGCCATGACTTCAGGCGGCGGCGCATGGGACAATGCAAAAAAATCCTTTGAAGACGGTGTAACCGACGACAAGGGCAAAATGCATAAAAAGGGCAGCGACGGCCACAAAGCATCTGGCACCGGTGATACCGTCGGCGACCCGTACAAAGACACGGCAGGCCCGGCG
>JACRQA010000065.1 GCA_016222915.1 Nitrospirota bacterium
AGGCTCTGCATATTACTGGATAAGATATGCTGGACTTGACGGCAGAGTTATTAGAGAATCGACAAAGACAGCAAAATTCAAAGAAGCTGAAGCGATACTTCTGCAAAGGAAAAGAACGGTCCTTGAAGGCAAACAACCAGAGCCACTGAAGAAGATCAAAAACCATATATTCAATGAACTTGTAACAGAGTATAAAAAATGGGCTGAAAGGCAAAGAAGCTTCAAAAGCAAAGTCTATATTATTGATCAACTATCAGAGGTATTTGGGAATATTCTTTTAAGGCGGTTCAATACCATGCTTCTGGAACAGTTTCAATCAGAAAGATTACAAAAGGGAAAAGAGCGGGAAGTTAAGGCAGGGCATAACCCCGTCCCAGTAAAAGGCAACAAGCCTGCAACCGTGAATAGATTTATGGCGACGCTATCCCATATGTTCACTAAGGCTGTTGAATGGGACATGGTTGAAGAAGAGACCTTGAAGCGTATCCGAAAGGTAAAATTATTACCCGAGAATAATAAACGTTTACGGTATCTCTCAAAGGATGAATGCAAGGAACTTATCAATTCAAGTGAACCGCATTTGAAACCTATCATCGTTACGGCGCTTAATACCGGATGCCGGAAAGGTGAAATTCTCTCTCTCAAATGGGATAACATAGACTTGAAACACGGGTTTATTAGATTAGAGCAAACAAAAAACGGAGACAAGCGAAACATTCCGATAAGTGATGATTTAAAGGCCTTGCTACAGCACATAACAAGAAGGATAGATATCCCTTATGTGTTCTTTGATCTTGCTACAGGGAAGCCTTATCTGGACGTTAAACGGTCATTCCATACTGCATGCAGGAAAGCAAAGATACATGATTTCAAATTCCATGACCTCAGACATACCTTTGCAAGTCATTTAGTAATGGCAGGAGTGGACATAACCACTGTATCAAGGCTATTAGGACATAAGAGCTTAACTATGACACTGAGGTATGCTCATTTAGCACCAGAACATTTAAGTAAGGCAGTTAATATGCTTAATCTTACAGGTGACTCAGAACGAACTGCATATTTACTGCATAGTCAGGCAATGAATCAGTAATGTTAATGGAAGGTAAGTTATTGAAAAGAAATGGTGGAGCTGAACGGAATCGAACCGTCGACCTCTTGAATGCCATTCAAGCGCTCTCCCAACTGAGCTACAGCCCCATGAGCGGTAATAATTATAACATACAAAAAAGGAAAAGCTAAATGTGCCGGTTTGAAATGATAGAATCAGCATTCCAGGCGTTCCGGATTACAAACATTTTGTACCGAGGCCCTATTTTTTTTCAGGGCACGCCGACTTATATAAAATCATACTGTCAGGGATGATATCTTTCCATTCAGCAGAGTAGGAAGAGAAGACAGGATTGTTGCCATTGCGTTCTTCCAGTATCCGAAGCTTGATTTGAGAACAGTTAATTGCCAGCAAGTCGACGAAGTCTTTTTTATTGACAGACGCCTTCACCAGTAAATTTACGACATGTTCATACGGATAGGAGATATTATCCGGAGAAATAAACAAAGGCACGCCACTATTAGTGCTGCCGATATGCTTCCATTTTTTTAAAAGATCGGAAGTGGTGACACCTGGAGTAGAAGGAGAAACATTCGGACCCGTTCTGGGGTTGAAACGCTTTACGAGTAATGCTACATTGGGCATTTCCTGTCTCCTGACAGATTGCCCGGTACTTGTTATGCTGCTTTTTTTCTCTTCCAGGGTATTTACTTCCTGTTTGACCACCGGAATACTTTGACTCTCAGTTATTGCTGCAGCAGCAGGGGTATCTTCGAGCTTGGCAACCTGCAATTTGACAGGCTGCTCCTCTGTCTTTGCCAACGGCTTGACCTCTGGTGTCTTTTCGGTCTTAATATCTGCATCAGCTTTTACCGGCTTCTCGTTTTGTATCGCGCGAAGGTCCTTAAAAGCTTCATCGATTTTTGCTATCAAGTCGATTTTATTTTGAGATTCAACCTTGCCGGGCTCCGCTTTGGCGACTGCGCTTAATTCAGGCTTCAGAATATCAGCATTGTTTGCTTGAGAGGGATTTTTTATTGTTTTTTCCATCGAAGCAAGTGGCGCAGCATTGTCTCCTTTTTTACTTTTCTCAGTTTCAGCAATGGATTTGGTCGGTAGAATGCCGGTAGAATCTTTCCCGGTAGATGCCTCCCGTAAGTTAAACGCTTTGTCGTTTTTCGCGAAGACAGAGTCTTTTGTTCCTGTTTGCTGAACTGGCGCGGAAGGTATATTTAAGTCCTTACCGTTCTTTTGCGCATTGTAAGACGAGGAAACGCTTTTGTCTTTTTCGATGGAGTTGTTGACCGTTGATTCTGCCGGAGCTTGTACATAATCTGTCGGAGCATGATTGAATTTTTTTATCATCACGGGCAAAGCAATCACAAAAACGATTATAACAACCATTGCTAATGGGACATATAACCATAACTTCTTCTTTCTGCTGTTTTCTATAGTGTCATGAATATTTGTTGCCCGGGCTGACACGCGTGTATATCTTCTTTGCCGTTATCACTCCCGGAAGAAAATACATCCCCGGCAATGAAAGTCCTTTCCGTGTCTGTAAGTTCACAATGATCGGCACTTTTCAGGGTAATATTGCCGGTGATAATGCGTTTATCGGGGATGAGGTAGTCTGTTGAACCTGAGGTCAATGTAGCCTCAGGCATTTTTTCTTTCCCGGGGACCGGCAAGATTTCAGTGTTTTTGTCCGTCTGATTCTGTTTACTGTCCGCATCCCTTACTGCCGACATTAACTGGTGTATTTTTGCGTTTTGCTCTTCGGTGACCCCAAGAAATTTTATGCCGATTATATATTTGTACCACGAGTGGTTCCTCCAGATTACCTCTCCTGCAATGTCGACAGACCAATCAGCATCCGGGTGCTTTAGCCGGAACTCCATTATGTCCCCGCGCTGACATTCTATGGTTTGGGCCTCCAGGCTGAAGCCATCAAGAGAAAGGTCCCTTGTTATCCCTATCGAAAATCCTCCGGGTGATTTCGCCGGTTTAAATTCTACAATCAGGAAGATATCGTGTCTTTTTAATTTCCTCTTGTCGTATATCATCACTTTTGTCCGTATTGATCTGTCTTGTCTTTACTATTCGGCATATTTAGACATTTCCTTATTATATTGCATTGTTATGAAAGATTAAAATGACAGCAATACGCAAAGGCAGCCTATTAATATAAACAGAACATTCTGTTTACGGATTATTGAAATATCAAATGGAGTAAATTCAATGTCCTTCTTTGCCAAAAAGTCTCTGTAAGCCCGACTTTCCACGATTCTTCTTCCTTGCGCATCCTCAATATTGTGGGCTCCCCGGAGGTCTTATGTCTAATTATTATTTCAGCCTCATCATCCCCGATACGGCCCATTTCCCACTCGCTGTGTTTAAGGACCATGTCAGTATCGAAGGACCTCCTGAAGGAATTCCAGTAGTTTGTAAACATCCTTCCCCTGCCGTTAAAGTCCATTATAATGTCTTCCCTGTTTATGTCTTTATTTAGTTTCCTGCCGGCATCGTACACATCACCGATAATTACTTTGCGTGAGTTGTCGGATAATAAATCCCAGGCAGCATCATATTCGCCGTCTTTTAAAGACATGAAGAAATTTTCTGCTGAACTGAGAATCGGGGCAACCGCTTTGTATTCCTCATCGTGCGCTGCAGAATTATTTTCAAAGGCAATATGACATACGATAAAGATAAGGATGAGAGAGAAATATCTGTTCATATGACCTGTTTGTACCCTCATTATCCGGAACAAAAAATGCGGTTGTGCCTTAAATTATGAGGGACGAATAGCCAGATATTGGATGCAGGCAAGACAATATGAAAATTTGATGACCCCGGCCCTTAGTGATTTGAGGTGCTGCCTCCGCCACCGCCTCCACCGCCACCGCCGCTGCCTCCAAGAGCTAAGCCAAGGCCTGCAATCGCAGCAGTTCCGATTGCAATCCATGTTATGGTCCCGCCGCTGATACCGGCTGCGACTGTGCCTGCAGCAGCCGCTCCGGCCTCCATCGCAGCCAGGGCATTCGCCACTTCGGTCAATCCTGCTTCATTCAGGACTGAGACCAGCATTGCTTTCTCGGCGACTACATATCCAAGTATGCTGCCTGTTTCTTCGTCTATGATTGGAAGGGCCACTTCTGAGCCTTTAAGAGCAGGGGCAGTCTCTCCCTTAACATAAGTCCCGCGGGCCTTTGCTGCCAGCTCTTTTGCCACTTCCTCCGCTTCTATTTTTTCTGCTACTTTCTCCTCAGCTCCGATTTCTCTGTCCCGGGAATAGGCCCGAGGAGTTACCCCTATGTTAAACGTAATGAGTGATAATACTGCTATAACTACAATTGTATTTCTCATTTATATCTCCTTATTAACAGATGCTAACTGTCTTTATCTTTCAATCTTTTGGCTGTCTTTGTCAATCAGCATATCGTCTGTCCTATTAGTTCCTGAGATTTCGCGGCTCAGAAAAGGACAATCGCAACACCTGCCGTGACGGCAATCTGGTAAAGGATCTGGGTCAGGTCTTTTGTCTCCCTCAGCCATGCCACACGGTCCAGTTTTTCAGGGACCACAATCGTGTCGCCGGGTTCTATGTCTTTTACATCTTCGCCGAAGGCCGCAGTCTCCCACCTGCCTTTTGTGTCATTCCAGTTAAAAAAGCCCGTCAATAACTTTCTTGCCGTGCCGTCGACCTTAAGCACATAAACATTGTCCTGGTCTGAAAATCGCGTATATCCTCCGGCCATCTGAATATAGTCTTTATAATCCATCTGCCCGGAATATATAAAGCTTCCCCGTGACATGACCGCGCCGACTACATTTATTACGTTGCTTTTCACCGGGACATGGATGCTGTCGCCGTTCTCCAGTTCTATATCGTATTTACTGCCTTTCAGCAATCTGAGATGGGCAAGGCGTATCGACATCCTGCCTGTAGCCTTTAAGTTCTTGATAGACTCGATGAATTTCTGTTTGCTTTGCAATTCCGCTTTCTTGGCCTCTATTTCTTCACCGGACAGGGCTGCCGACATCCGCATAGAGCTTTCGGAGAATATTTCACTCTCAAGCCTTAGAATCATTTCGTCAAGACTCTTCTGCTGGAGTTTTCTGACGTCTTCCCTGGTAAATACCGCCCCCCTTAAATATGCGCTTTCCGTATAACCGCCGGCCCGTTCAAGGACATCGGACAGGGTCTCTCCCTTCTTGATGTTATATCTGCCCGGGAAGGTGACCTCTCCGGACACATTGATAAACCGCTCGTCTTTCCAGCCGGGAATGCGTTTTACAAATACCCTGTCGTATGGTTTTAGCAGGACATTATGTTCCGGGTCATTCTTTAGGGCTGCACCGAGGTTTATTTTATGATAGTCTGTTTTTACGCTTTTTCCGTTCTCAACGGTGAAGGAAGATACCTCAGCTTCATCGAGGTATGCGGATTCATTTATATTTCCGGACGAGAAAATAAGGTCGCTGACCCGCATATCTACGGCAAGCGGATATTGCCCGGGACCCCTTACATCTCCATCGACGGAGACGACCTGCCTGCTCTTGTCTTCCCAGATCGAGTGGATAACGATTCTGTCCCTGTCCATAAGCGTGAGATTTTCTTTAACATCTTCAGCCATCGCCGGTCCCACGCTGAAGTATATCTGGGAAATGTCCCCCTTATCACTCACCCTGAATATCTCTCCTTTGTCAAGGCTGGCATCTTTTGTGAGCCCCCCGGCCTCCATTATCGCGTCTTTTACGCTGTAGTTGCTGAGAAGATCATACGTCCCTTTTCTTCTGACCTCTCCCTCTATTGTGACTCTGGGCTTGTCCCGGAAAACCCCGGTGGAAAAAACGTAGACCGAATCCTGCGGTTCCAGGGAGACATTGTTTGAATTATCTTGCTGTAGTAAAAGCTTCCCAAGGTGAAAAGGCACGAGTTGTGTTTCCAGTCCGGGAGGAACAAGTCTTTTAATCAGGGCATAATCGAAATATGTCTCTTTGAGCAGGGCAGAAGTATCACCGATAAGGTCTTTAACGGTCATACCTGGTTTATATTCATACTTTCCCGGCCGCTTTACATTTCCTCCAAGATAGACCGCGTTGACATCCTTGTCCACTATGGGAAATACCTTTACCAAGTCGCCGTCCTGCAGTTGAAATGTCCCGGATTTGGCCAGGTGTTTGTCGGCAAAGTCGATTACAACTTGTCTCTCATTTTTCTGTATGCGTTCCACCTGGATCTGCTGAGTATAGGCGCTGGGAATGAGCCCTCCCGACATATTAAAAAGGCTTAAAAGGTCTTTGTCCTCCCTCAGCTCATAAATGGCGGGTCTCCTGACATTCCCGGCAATACCTACAAGGGGGCCTGCGGTGCTGATGAATACTACATCACCTGACTGCAGGGCGTTGTCCTGCGATTTGTCTCCCTTCAGAAGGAAATCATAGAAATCCATTTCCGCGACTGTCTTGTTTTTTCTCTTCAGCCTGATGCTCCTTAGCGAACCGATCTCCGTCGGTCCCCCTGCCGCAAGGAGGGCATTCGTAATCGTGGAGAATGAATCAAGGACATAACTGCCAGGCCTTCTCACTTCGCCAAGCACAAATACCTGGATGCTTTTCAGCGACCCCATGGTGACATTTATGTCGGCCCCGATCATTTGCTTCGCCTGGCCGGCCAGCAGACTCTTAAGCTCGTCAAAACGCATGCCGCTGACCTGCAGAGGGCCGATCTGGGGAATGGTGATATTCCCGTCCCTGTCAACTACCAGATCATACTGTGCGTTTACCCTACCCCACAGCATGATCCTGACTTCATCCCCAGGCCCCACAATATAATCAGATGATACGGGAATATCTTTCCGGGGAGTTAATGACCTTTCATCATTTTCCGAGAAGAATTTAAAGCCGAAGGGCCGTAATTCGGTAGAGATGTTTTGATATGTTCCAATGGCGCGATATCTGTCAAATAATGATTTGATGCGTTCGCCGTCATCTCCCGGCTTCACGGTCTTTGATTCCTGGTCGCTTTGACGTTCTTGTTTATCAAGGAGCTCTTTCCCCTTTACGATTTCCTCAGGGGTGAGTCCTCTGAATTCGGGTCTTTCTTTTAGGGAATTGATCATCTCCTGACGTATTGGTGAGCTGTCATTGTTTTTTCCTGTACCGGCAAAGCCCCCTTGTTCGGGGGAAAGAGCTTGAGGCGCAGCCCCGGAGCCGGGAAGGTTTTGGGCCTGTGCAAAGACGGACGCATTCGATAAAATGAAATGTATATTAAAGATGAATATTATGAGAAACAGATAATGCCTGCTTTGTTTCATATCAACACTCCTTAACATAAAAGACGCGTGAACGTCTTACTACTTTCAGCTTCCTGATTTTTGCCTCGACTTTTTGCTGCGTTCGATATGTTCCATGATAAAGGCCAAAAATAATCCGCCGGCCATCGAAATCACAAAAGAAAGCAGAATATTCGATGTTGTTTTAGGCTTAATTTTCCTGTCAGGTATTTTAGGCGGATCAAGTACTTTGAAAGCAAAATTTTCTTTGACCTCTGCCATCATAGATATCTCAATCTGGCGAGCAATTAGGGCATAGATCTTCTGCTTTATAAGCGGGTCGGAATTTTTGTCAATCAATGATTCAAGGTATTTTTTATTTGTGTCTGCGACCCTCTTCGCCTCGCTGCTCATATAGTCCGTAAGTTCAGTCAATATATATGTCAGTATTCCGGCTGACATCTGAGGGTCGCTGAATTCAGCGGAAAGTTCAATAACGCCGTCCCTCTTATTATCTCTGACCCTGAATACACTGTCTTTCAAGTATCTGATCCCGTCCCATATCTGTTCGTTTTCTTTTTTACCCTTTGCCTTTTCGCCAAAAAAGACGGGGACAAGGTCATATTTTCTTATGACCCTCTCCATCAGAATATTGCTTTGGAGCAGGCTGAGAAGCTCTGAAGCGTTCGATACCGGGTTGGTCGGTATACCGAGCTGTAAAGCGACTGCACTCATACCGCTTTGCTCCTGAGACTGGGGGACAGGCATGATAACTGCACTGGCTTTATAAATCTTAGGAGAGAAGTAAGATATAACGCCAGTGGCGGCGACAGCGATGCTGACCGTAATGATTATCAGTTTTTTATACCTGGCGAGAACACTGATATAGTCCAGGAGATTTATTTCGTCGCTGAATTCTTCTTTTTCCTGCATATCATATATGAAATGACTTGCGTCCCATGTCTATCAACCGTTGCAATCTTACTACAGTATATAATAAGGTCCGACCGGTTTGACAGTGCATCCGGCCAGGAGTTAAATATGAATGGTCCCGGATGGGATAGTGTCTATTTATTATTTGCGGATGTCTTTAAAACATATAATGGTTTTTTCTGCCCTTCATGATAAGAGCTGACAAGCATCTCTCCAAGAAGTCCCATGCCGATTAGCTGTATTCCGATTATTACCAACAAAATACCGAGAAGAAGTAGCGGCCTGTGTCCTATCGCCTGTCCTGAAAACCATACGAGCATAAGGTAAAAATTAATAGTGAAACCCGCTAAACCGCATGCCAGTCCGACAGGTCCGAATGCCTGCATCGGCTTGGTGGAAAAACTCTGAAGAAATTTAACGGTTATCAAATCGAGAATTACCATCAAAGTCCGTGAGATCCCATATTTGGACTCCCCGTGGCGTCTGGGATGATGGATAGTTTCAACTTCTTTTATCTTTACCCCGTACCAACTGGCTACTGCGGGAATGAACCTGTGCATTTCTCCATACATGCTGATATTTTTTGCGACCTCCGCCTTGTATGCCTTCAGGCCGGACCCGTAATCAAGAAGTTTGACGCCGGTGACACGGCTTATCAGCCAGTTGGCAATAATTGAAGGGAACCTCCTGATGATGAATGGGTCTTTTCTCTTCTTTCTCCAGCCGTTGACGACGTCATATTCGCCGATGTATGAAACCAGTTTCGGAATGTCCTTGGGGTCATTCTGGAGGTCTCCGTCTATTGTAACGATAACATCGCCTCTTGCATTATCAAAGCCTGCTGCCCATGCCGCCGCCTTGCCGAAGTTTCGGCGGAACCTGAGCAATCTTACCCTGGAGTCTTTTTGTTCAAAGGGCTCAAGCAGCTCCAGTGTCCTATCCGTACTGCCGTCATCTATAAAAAGGAGCTCATAATCTTTCCCGTCACTATCCAGCGCTGATTTCAGCGAATGATACAGCTCCTGTATATTTTCCTCTTCATTGTGCAGGGGGATGACGACGGAAACTAGCATATGTTCCTCTCTTTCAATATGAATTAATAAATTCTGAAGTAATTATAACTCACTATCAATTCAATAAAGAACCCTGCAGCGACTGCAGGGTCAAGAATAAAACCATATCGTTAACTGATTAATTATGTTATACCTTTGAAGCGAAGATCGTATTATATATGATTCTCACGCTTTCACCGGCAGAAACTTTATATGGATATATCCTGTATCTGTAAACATACCCCTTCCAGAACTTTCTGATACTGTTATATACAGGACGGAGAGGCAGCTTTATTAAAACGTTTTTGATCAAAGGCATCAGCCACGGAAATTCAACGGCAACGCCGAGGAGATGCATGAAATTTTCGAGTTGCGGTCTGTCCTTGAGCTCAAGGATTATTCTTTCATGGTAGGTTTCCGGATATTTCATGTCTGGATTGAAAAACCCGTTTGCAACCGAATAATCATATATTTCCGTCTTTGGATATGGGGTCATTAGAAAGGCATCGCAGAATGTCGGTTTGCATTTGACCGTTAATGCCCATGTCTCTATCGCGGTCTCCAGCGTTTCATGAGGGGCGCCGATAATGTTATACATGGAAAACATAACCTTCTTGTCACGCAGGATTTTCATGCCTTTTATGATCTGCTCTTTGGTCATTTTCCTGTTTAACACAGTATTTCTGATAAAATCATTCCCTGACTCTACCCCGATTCCAACATAAAAGACGCCGGCCTTTATTAAATCGTCGATAACCTCTTCTTTAATGATCTCAGGTCTCATGAGACAGTAAAAAGGGATACCTATTTCTTTTGGATATTTTTCGGCAAATTCCTTGATCCATTTCGGCCTTACTGTGAGTATTTCATCTCTGAATATCAGATATTCAATCTTCGGATAATCTCTTTTTAATCCCTTCAGCTCTTCGATGACATGGTCCACGCTTCTCTGACGGAAAATCGGGTCTCCCTTTAAGCGCATTTTGTGGAGCTGATGGTTATGACAATAGGTGCAGTTGAAGGGGCATCCCTGGCTTGTCATTACGGTAGCGGTCCTTGCCAGTTGATAGTCCTTGTACCTGTTATAAAGACTTCTGTCAGGAGGGGGAAGGACGTCAAGGTCTTTAATAAGCGGCCGCTGTTCATTCTTATATATCTTTCCGTCGACCTTTACCCACCAGTTTTTGACATTCGTTATATCTTCTCCCTTTTCCAGCTTACTGATAAATTCCGGCATCGCCTCAAAACCTTCTCCCCTGCACACAGCGTCTACCCCGTCTTCTTCAATCATTTCAGGAGAAAATGTCACATGCGGACCGCCGAACATGGAATAGAGTTTAAACTTGCTTTTTAACCGTCTGTTCCAGTCCAGATATACATTTTGTCCGCCGCTGAAGGTCGTATAAGCAACAATATCAGGTTTAAACTCCATGCAGGTTTTTTCTACTTCATTATAATTGACGCCGGCGATAGAGGTTTGGTGCCCGTCTCTCTTAAGTACCGCGGACAACCACATGGGACCAAAGGTGACAAATCCTCCGCTTAGTAACATCGTTCTATCGATATGTGCAATGAAAAGGATACGGCTCATGGTGATGATACCCCCTTAAGGCGGATTAATAAGAATATTAAGTTATATTATCTTTTTTGCTATCTATTGTCAAGAATTTTTACGTAATAAAATTAATAACTTAACTATATTTACGTTTTGTGACATAGGCATATATTCATGACAACGCAGCTGTTATTTAGTCAGCAAACAGCGCTATTATACTATGCTAAAATGTACTATTGGAGGTCGATAGTTATATGACTTTTTATCGGCCCCGGACAACAACGGCCTATCCGTACCCGTGAATATAATAATATGACAAAGATTATTCAGCCATTGGATATTTATAAAAAAATGCCGCGCACCAATTGCGGCAGGTGCCCTGCCGGGACCTGCATGGCATTTGCCGTGCAGTTTCTTCGGAGAATGATTTTACTGTCTGAATGCAGGGAGATCGATGAACATATAATGCGCGAAATAGAAGCGATGCTGTCTGATTCAGGGGACTGGAAGGAGAGAAGGCTCAAAGAATTGTTCGATGAAATTTCCGCGACGGGTTTTTCAGCCGTGGCCCATGACTTAGGCGTTCTCGTTGAAGGCGATCTCCTGAAGGTGGTGTATATGGGCAGGGAAATAACATTAAGCCGGGCAGGCTTTAATGATGAGCTTGACATCATGGACAAACTCCTGATCCTCATGTACATTAAGCAGGCTGGCAGCGGGGTGCCGGCCGGGAAGTGGGCTGCATTCAGGGAATTCAAAGACGGCCTGATCAGGTCCGAAAGTTTCCATGGCGCATGTGAAATACCACTTGCAAAAATGTTCGAAGGCAGCAGAGAGGGGACCATAAAGAGGTTGACGGCAATAGGAGCTGAAAAGGTCAAAGGATTTTCTACGGAACACAGCTACGTCATATACGCCCTCCCGAAACTTCCATTGCTTGTTCTTCTCTGGCCAGGGGATGAAGAATTCGGGGCAGACTGCAAAATACTCCTGGACTCAACTGCCACCGTATTTCTTGATGTCGAAGCCCTGCTTTATCTTGGGATGGCGCTAGTCAGGAATATAAAAGGCATCTAGATCCCGAACTCAAGAAAATACTGGTGCTCCAGCAGGGCATGTGACTTTATCAGGCGGTAGCCGGCCTTTTGCAGTTCTTCTATGACCACCTCTTTAGCCATTTTATGATCGCGTGGAGGACCGAAATCCGTGTCCTTGATAAAATCAACGACCACTATCCTGCCGTCCGGATTTAAGCTCTGGGACAATTTTCTGAAATACTCCACCCTGTTTTCAATATGATGGTATGTGTCACAGAGAAAAATTACATCTACTGAATGAGGAGCAAGCCCCGGATCATCCGTTTTGACAACTCGAGCCTCATAATTACTGAGGTTAAGCTTTTTCGCGTCATCTTCCATGTACTTCACCATTCCCGGTTCGATGTCCAGGCCGATGGCTTTTCCGGTAGGGCCGACTGCGACGGCTATATGTCTTGTAAAATATCCGGTCCCTGCTCCGATGTCAGCAACCACGTCACCAGGCTTCAGGTCCATGGCTTTCACCACTTCGGCGGGTTTCTGCCATTTGTCCCGCTCAGGGTCTTCAAACCGTTTGATCCATAATTCGATATCGTCGAATCTCTGCTGCGTAGCGGGTGTGCTTTTTTCTGTGTTTTGTTCCTGGCTATGAACACTACTGGTCAGCAGGCTTGCAAACAGGATCAAAAACATGGCTAACACAGCAGATGAATGCCGGCATGCGGTGCTTCTCATAGTTCCTCCTTTATATGTCGATCTAATATCTCCCGGTGATAATAGCATATTATTACAGCTATCCGGAACTACTTCTCGCGTTTGCCCCCTGCCGGGTATTATTAGAGAAATAAAGATATCCATTTATAATGTAATTTACCATGCACAAAAAAATTAACATACATAATAATATTGTTACGAGCAGTCCTGCTGACAGTTTGTTCCATATCCGCATCAACGGGATCGCATAGTTACAATTTGTGTGTAGTATATTGATCATCCTTAAGCGGTCCCGGAAGAATTTAACGGATAAATTACATCAGTTATGAAAACTATCGGTCCTTGAGGCTAATATTATGAAGAACAGGGGAGTTAAAATGGAGTAGGTACAGTTAACTATGTAAGAGGGAGAGAAACTGGCTATTTCATAAGTGACAACAGGTTCGTTCTCAAATTTGAACGTTTACCATAAATGCCGAGTTTCTTTCTTATATTCTGCCTATGTGATTTGACGGTCTCCAAAGAAATATTCAGTATATCCATTATGTCCTTATCCTGTCTTCCGTCTTTTATCAGGTTTGCGACCAAAATTTCTCTTGGAGTAAAGTCCAGGTATCTGAATGACATTTTGGATGAAAAGGGTGACACTATTTCCTGTAAATTGGATTCGAGTATATTTAAATAAACCAGCTCTTCAGACATGGCCCTGTTTTTCTTCAGTTTATTTATATAAGGCAGAATCAGATGTTTAATATTGGACAGGATATTTTCTTCAAACTCCCGCTGGTCCTGCTCACGCCGTTTCAACAGGACTTTTAAGGCGGTATTGCTTTCCTCAAGTTCCAGTGTCCGTTCTCTCACTCTCTTTTCCAGTTCATATTTTGCACTACGTAATGCATTCTCCATGCGCTTGCGCTCCGATATGTCCCTGACCACTTCTATCCCGGCCACTATTTTCCCGGTCTCATCTTTTAGAGCCGACGCCGTGTTCAGGGAATACATTGTTTCATCTCCCAAATCCCGGCTTTGTTCAACTGTATGGACCAGCCCGTCCTTGAAACACATTTTAATCTGGCATCTCTCACAGACGTTGTCCTTACCCCGATATGCCTTGTAACAGTATTCCCCTGTTTTGTCCCCAACGAGGTCTTTGTGAAGCTTGTTTTGATAAAGGACCTTGAAATCTCTTCCCTGGATACTGACCGCATCACCCATCATGTCCATAAACCCTGTTTCAGATAAGTCTTTGATAAGCTTCCTGAGAGACATTTTTACCCCGGTTTCTTAAATTATTTAGCCGGACTCAAATAGTTCGGGGAGAGCTGTTTGCAAACAAAAATCAGTGAATGCCCATTGTATAGCAAGCAGTAATTAATAAGGATCATCTCCGAATAACCGCGGATGCAAAATTGAAGAACTATAAAATAGTGGCGCGCCCAGGAGGAGTTGAACCCCCAACCTTCTGATCCGTAGTCAGACACTCTATCCAATTGAGCTATGGGCGCGGCCTTGATTTATTAATAAAACATTTATGCGGGGTATCTTGTCCCCGGCATTTATGAAGCATTATTATACTTAATTCCATCCATTATTTTCACTTGGTTGAATGAGTAAGTCCCTTCCCCCATTTTTGTCTACCCGTAATTGACATTTGTCCTGATAGTGATAATCTTTAGTTAGACAAGTTGATGTACCATAGGAAACTATTATCGGAGGTGATGATATGGAAAGGAATGTAGGCATAGTTGACAGTACCATAAGGACCATCCTGGGAATCATATTTCTGGGTATCGGGTTCTTTTCCCAGTTGGGCACAGGGCCCAAAATAGGAGCATATGCTATAGGGGCAATTGCCCTTGCTACTTCATTTATTAGATTTTGTCCTCTCTGGAAGGCGCTCGGGATCAGCACCAGCGAGAAAGGGAAGTCAGAAGGAGCTGAAAACCCAGTGGAGAAAGCGGCTCAGCAACAGGACAAGACAGAAGAGGGCCAGGGGAAGCCTGCAGGACATTAATTCCGATGGATGCGGAGGTTACTCTTGGTCTTGGACACCGGGTAAAAAAAAGGGACAGCAGTGTCAATCCTGCTGTCCCTTAATAACTATCCATAACTATAATGCTCAGGCAGAATGCCTGCGCTGAATTATTTCCTCACTCCCTCTTTCAAAGCCAGCGCAAACCGTTCATGCTGGAAGGCGTGAATGGCCGGGAACTTGGCGTACAGCCATCCCCACTGCCCTGAGGGCGGGAATACACGCGCGCCGCCTTCAAAGATCGCCACGCCTACCGACGGGTTATTCGGTTCATTAGAAGATGACGTAATTATGGTGCCGTTCATTTTAAAGTCAGGAAGGAACGGTCCTATTTTGACAACCAGATTGGAATCGGGGATGCTAAATTCATCACCTATTTTGAGAGTGAATTCCTGTTTCTTGTTCGTTTTCTTATCATCGACTACGACGATTACTTTAGACCACATCCCAGTAACTTCCGGCGGTACTGAGACCTGGAACTCGGTCTTCTGAGCAGGAGTTCCATGTCCGGGGGGCGGGGTCGGAGTCCCTGCCGGCGTGTCTACAATGGGGCCCTGAGGCATCGGGCTTTTTTGAGCAGGGGCAGGTTCCTCTTTTTTCTTGCAGGCCCCGAGCGCAAAAAGTAAAATTGCTATCGATATTAAAACCGTAAATTTCCTCATGCTGTTCCTCCTGATATGATGTTTCTATAATTTCTCATGAACATATATTACCAAAGCCCGGTCCGTATTGCCGGGGGTCATTCAATGGCGGAGAGGCAGGGATTCGAACCCTGGGTGGAGTTTTACCCCCACAACCGCTTAGCAGGCGGTTGCCTTCAGCCTCTCGGCCACCTCTCCAATATGGAAGGTTTCTGCCTGCAACGGATGCCGCTGCCAGTGGATTACCCTTCTCATGTACCTTAGAATATTACCCAATCGATGTTTGATTTGTAAACCTGTTACAGTCTCTCTCATCATTTGTCCCTATAAGTACAGCATACTACTTATCAATCAGCTTCTTGATAGTATTTTTCAATTCGCCGAGGTCCGAGGATTTTACGATATAGGCCTCTGAGGCCCAGACCGCGAAGTCGTCCCTGTAGTCATATGCCGTCGACATTATTATGGGGATGTTGGGCCGCTGCTCCTTCATTTTTCTCAAGAGGCTTATCCCATCAATGTCAGGCATGAGTATGTCAAGGGTAACGATGTCCGGATTTTCACTTTCGAACATCTCGAGGGCTTCTTTTCCGGTGCCGGCAATAACGACATTGTATCCTTCTTCCTCCAACTCCTCTTTATAGAGCCGCTGGATATTCGTATCATCATCAACTATGAGAAGTTTCATTGTGCGTCCTCCTTTCTTTAACATGTGGTTTATCCTTAATATTTTTATTCATTTTTTTATGTTCTTTTTCCGCGGGCTTCATGAAGTGATGTTCTCCTGGCCGGGAGGTAAATTCTAAACGCGGTGCCGCCGCCCCATACGCTTTCTACTTTGACTTTACCGTCGTGCTCCTGAATGATCTTATGCGTCACTGCAAGGCCGAGGCCTGTCCCCTGAGGCTTGGTGGTAAAGAAGGGATTAAATATACTCTTGAGGTCTTCTTCTCTAATGCCGCAGCCTGTGTCGGTAAGCTCGATGACGGCTTCATTGTCCTCAAACATGGTTTTTACGGTAATCGTACCATGGTCGGTGGCCTGGGCCGCGTTTGTAAAAATATTAAGGATGGCCTCTCTGATCCTGTCAGGGTCTATGACCGCAATAATAGGCTGCTCTGAAAATTCCGTTATTATCGTATTGTGCCTTTCGTCCATTTCAGGAGAAATGAAGTCGACTATGCCGGCGAGCAGATCATTTATGTTTACGTTGCTCTTATTCACCCTGGAGCTTTTTACAAAACCTAATATCTCCTTTAGTATATTTTCAAGCCTGCTGACCTCATTGACTATGATTTTCGCATATTCCTGTATGTCCCCCGAGAGTTTTTTCTCAAGCCTTCGCGCAAAACCTCCTATGGAGATAAGAGGGTTTCTGATCTCATGCGCTACCCTGGCGGCCAATTCCCCGAGGGCTGCCATTCTTTCAGAGTGAGTGACCCTCTCCCGGAGATTACGCAGCTCCGTAACGTCTCTTGAGATATGGACGGTCCCCACGAAGTTCCGGGCTGAATCAAAAATGGGAGAATTAGAAACTACAAATGTGCCGTCAAGATAGGGGTCTTCGATCTCACCGACATAAGGCTGCTGCGATGCCGATGATTTATGATGAGGACATAATTCCCAGGGTTCGTCCTTGCCGTGAAATATCTTATAACACTTCTGCCCGATGATCTCTTCTTCGGGCTTCCCGATCTTTCTCACCACGGCCTGGTTGACGCGCTTTATGGTAAAGTCTTTGTCCGTGTAATAGACCATATCGGATATGGATTCAAAAATGTTCTTCAGCTCGGACTGGGCCAGGGTGACATTTTCGAAGAGCCTTGCATTTTCTATGGCTGAGGCGATGTGGCTTGAAAAACCCATCAGGAACTGCAGGTCTTCATCTTTTATGGGCCTGCCGGTGAAAAGATTGTCGACCCAGATCAGCCCTATTATTTTGTCCCTGGAGACAAGCGGGACGATACCGAATGAATCTGCCCCGAGCATTTGAATAATGTAAGGGGTGACGGAGGGTTCTGTTTTGGCGCTACGTATATTTAACGGCCGTTTTTCTTTTATACAGCGGCACAGAATGCAGTCCCCGTTGATATCGATGCTCAGCTTCTGGCTGAGCCTGTCAAGGTGGGAATCCAGAAATACGGGCCCGTTCTCTATTTCATCTATTATGACCCCCAGGCTCTTGCCCTCCATGGAAAGCCAGATGTTCTTTGCTTCCTCAGGGCTTGCCGGACCCACACCCATTTCCCCTTTCAGCGCTTTTCCGGACTCGTCGACAAGAAACAGTATGGCCCTGTTAAATCCCAGCCCGTCTCCCATCGTAACGACGGTGAGCACCATCCTGAGGAGTTTGTCCAGATCGAGAGTGCTCCTGACTACGGAATTGATAAAAAACAGTCTTGACAGCTCCTGGTTCTTCCTGATCAATTCCTTTTCGACCAGTTTCTTTTCTGATATGTCCCTGGAGATTCCGCTTACCGCGGCGACATCCCCTGAAGCGTCGAGTATGGGCGAAAGGGTCAGGCTTACTTCGATAAGTCTTCCGCTCTTTGTCTGCCTTATCGTCTCCATGTTTCTCAGGGTCTCTTTTTGCATTATTTTATGAATGAAGTTTTTTTCTTCTTCCCGGAGAAACGGCGGCACCATGGGAAGGAACTTGCCGATTACCTCATCTTCGGTGAAGCCGTAAATATTTTCAGCGCCTTTGTTCCATGACGTAATGAGCCCCCCGATGTCCGAAGTTACGATTGCATCGGCGGAGTCCTCTATCAGACTTTTCAGGTAGTCTTTTGTCTGGGAGACCTCTTTTTCCTTTTCTATCTCCGCCCTGTACAACCTCGCGTTCTCGATGGCTATCGACGAGACGGAGGCGAAAGTCATCAGCGATTTAAGATCTTCCTCAGTAAAAGTCGTCATGCCCCATTCATCTTTTTTATCGTATAAGCCGAGGGTGCCGATGGTCCGTTCACCGACAGACAGGGGGACACAGATCACGGACGTTGCATCAATCCCCGGAACGCGAAGATTATCGGGCATTTTGTGAGTGTCATCTATCATTAAAGGCGCCCCGGTGCTGAATACATGACCTGCGATGCCTTCCCCGATCTGAAGGTCCATAGACTGCTTTATCCGGTCGGACAGACCGTAGGAGGCCTTTATCTGCAGGTTGCTGCCCTCAATAAGCCTGAGAATACACCCCGTAACATTAAAGACCTTTGACACCTCTTTGCATATATAAGGGAGCAGGTCATCTATATTCAGTAGTGAGAAGGTTTATCTCGTCCTCGCTGTAAATATGGGTGTCCCTGGTCTGGAGCATAAGAAGGCCTGAGACTTTACTGTCCTGAACAATCGGGACCGCGAGCATGGAGACCATGCCGGATGTTTCAGAGTTGAGGAGGGCTTGTAATTGGGGAAACTTTCTGATGTCCTCGATCACTACGGGCTTCATCTCCTTAAACATTGAGTCAATAGTGCCGTTGTCGTCTTTGATGCAGAATACGACAACGGACTGTTTACTCACGCCTTTGGCGGCTTCGATGCAGATGACCTTTTTTTCAGGTTTAAGGAGACAGATCGAACAGAGATCTTTGTCCAGGGAATCTGCAAGGACGTGCGTGATGGTGTCGAGTATCTCTCTCAGCTCAAGCGTTGAACATGAGATGCCGGTGATCTTCTGTAATATTTCTTTCTGTTCAGAATACTCCATCTTCTGTTTTCTCTCACTGAGTTCAGCCATAATTGATTTGATGAGTTATACGACAAATAATTTTACTGTAATCGCTTTATATCTCTACTTCCCTCATAAATTTTGCCGCCTCTTCCGGGGGTGTCGGGTTGATGTAAAAGCCTGAACCCCATTCAAAGCCCGCTATTTTCGTAAGCTTGGGGATTATCTCGATGTGCCAGTGATAATATTCATTCTCCTCGTTTTTAAAAGGGGACGTATGTATCATAAAATTATATGGGGGCAGATCAAGGAGTTTGTCTATCTGCTTCAGCGTCTGTTGAAGTATGCTTGCCAGATGGCCGAAATTGCCGCGTGGATAAAAACTGGATTCATGCCTTTTGGGCAATATCATCGTTTCAAACGGAGAGCGGGGGGCAAACGGCGCAATGGCGATAAAGTAATCATTCTCTGAAATGACCCTCTTTTTGTCAGCGCTCTCCTGGTGTATGATATCGCAGAAAATACATCTCTCCTTGTATTTATAGTATTGCTCGGCCTGAACGATTTCTTCTTCCACAAGCTGGGGCACAATAGGCAGAGCGATAAGCTGGGAATGAGTATGTTCAAGGGAGGCCCCGGCCTCATCCCCTTCATTCTTAAAGACAAGCACATATTTAAACCGCGTGTCTTTTTTCAGGTCTGTTATCCTGTGATGAAACGCCCATAAGACGTCTTCTACGGATTTCAGGGGCATTGTTGAAAGGGTCATGTTGTGATCGGGACATTCGATAATGACTTCATGAGCGCCGACCCCGTTCATCCTGTCGAATATGCCTTCCCCCGACCGGTTAAGATGTCCTTCGACGTTCAGTGCAGGGAATTTATTGGACACGACCCGCAAGGACCAGCCTGGAGTATTGGGCTTTCCTCCGTCTGATCTGAAGGCCATGATTTCAGGAGGAGTGGTGCGCTCGTTTCCTTCACAAAAGGCACAAAACCCTCCCTTCTTCGGAGAAACACGCATACCGAAGTCTGACGGACGCTTCCCTCGCTCAATCGAAATTATGACCCATCTGCCGGAGATAGGGTCTTTTCTTAGTTCAGGCATCCAGACCTCCTCGAAAAAACAGAAATAATATTAAAATATTTTGGAACAATTAAATACTGTTTTATAGTTCAGAGAAGCACAGGACATCCCCTGCGCTCTTTGAGCAATAGACTGATTAAGGTCGCTTAATTATATATTTTTAATTAAGAAAATTTAATTTAGTAAATATTATATCACTAAGTAAGCTATAATTTTCCATGAAACCCTCTTTCCACGTGAGGCCCTTTAACGGGCCTTTTGATGACCCCGGTCTTTATATAAGGGTCCTCAGAGAAGGCAGGGCCGTGATTTTTGACCTGGGATTTACTACAGCTCTCTCTCCAAGGGACATCCTTAAGGTTACGGATATATTTGTGTCTCATACACATATCGACCATTTTATCGGGTTTGATAACATTCTAAGGGTAAGCCTGAACAAAGAAAGCCCGCTGAAATTATATGGTCCGGAAGGATTTATAGACTGTGTAGAGGGCAAACTGAGAAGTTATACGTGGAACCTCATAGGGGACTATCCGCTCATTATTGAAGTTGAAGAAATAAACAATGAGTCCATAAAGAAAGCGGTGTTTAAGGCGGAAAACTCATTTGATCGGGAAGACCTGCCTGCGGGGCCTTTTGCCAGTGTATTGCTGAGAGATCCTTTGTGCACGGTTTCCACCGCAATCCTTGATCATCAGGTCCCGTGCCTGGCCTTCAGCCTTGAGGAAGACTGTCACATAAACATCGATAAAGCCAGGTTGAGCGGCCTTTGCCTGCCGGTCGGCCCATGGCTGAAACAACTTAAAACCGCGATCAGGGAAAATAAGAGAGACGATATTTTTACAATTAACGGCCGGACTTTTTCGTTCCGGGAACTGGATGGGATTGCAAACATCACGAGAGGGCAAAAACTGTCCTACGTTGTTGATGCTGTAGGCAGTGAAGAGAATATCAGCAAAATCGTTGAACTTGTAAAAGGCTCTGATGTCCTTTACATTGAAATGTATTTCCTGGACGAAGATATGGACAAGGCAAGAGAACGCTATCACCTGACAGCAAAGGAAGCGGGCAGGATAGCCAGAGAGGCGGGGGTCGGGAGGCTTGAGGTCATGCATATGTCGCCGCGATATATGGATTTTTTTTGATATACTGGTGTCAGACGGGTAAGTAGAAAATGAAGGAGGATGTTATGAGAATTGAACTTGAAGGCAGTCTGCTTAAGATGACACCGGAGAACGCGAGGGAAAAAGAAGAGCTTAACCAGTTATGGACCATTATAATCGGATGCATAGACGATGGCAGGAAACTTGTGCCCGTAGGCGAATATATCCCCGGGGTAAAGGAAGTAGCGGTATTTAATATAGAGTAGGGGCATGGCGCACCATGCCCCTGCAGATCATCAGACTTTTTCAAACTGGTCCTTTGAGGCCCCGCACACCGGGCATAGCCAGTCGTCCGGGATTTTCTCAAAAGGGGTATTCGGTGCGATACCGCCGTCAGGGTCCCCTTCTTCAGGATTGTAAACATAACCGCAGACAGTGCATTTCCATTTTTCCATGGGTTCCTCCTTTTTTATTTCCTGTCTCTTATTGTTTTCATACGGCGCCTTCTTTTTTTAGAACTACCCTTACAGTTTTAAACAAGATTACAATATCCAGCCACAGGTTCCAGTTCCGCACATACCAGGAATCAAGCGTGATCCTGTAATCATAAGCGATGTTGCTCCTGCCGCTGACCTGCCAAAGACCCGTAACACCCGGCGGCACGCCGAAACATAGTTTTGCCTGGTCTTTATAATATTCGTCTATTTCCTGCCTGGTAACGGGCCGAGGTCCGACGAGGCTCATATTACCCTTGAATACGTTGAATATCTGCGGCAATTCGTCCAGCGAGGTCTGTCTTAAAAATTTGCCGATTTTTGTTGTCCTCGGATCATCGGAAAGCTTCCAGTGATGGTTCCACTCGTTTCTGGCCTTAGAGCTGTTTTCTAAAAGCCTGTTAAGCCGTTCCTCGGCATCATTATACATGGTCCTGAACTTGTAACATTTAAATGGTTTATCATTTCTGCCTATGCGTATCTGTGAAAATATCGCAGGCCCGCTCGAGGTGGCTTTTATCACAACAGCTATGATGATCATCGGTATGGCCAACAGGACAAGCAATATACAGCTCATTATCAGATCAAAAAGTTTTTTTATTAATATATTCAGTGGCCTGGCCAGATTGTTCTTGACCTCAAGGCCGATTGCCTGGTCCTGGAAGAAATGCAGAAGGTCCGTTCCCAATACGGTTATTCCAAAGAGGTCCGGGATGAGGATAATATTACGGGCCTTGTGCTGGAGCTGGTTGATCAGGGACAGAAGTCGTTTCCTTTCACACCCCGGCATTGCTATCACAATACTGTCTATGCCGCATCTGCCGAT